>JAKSCP010000477.1 GCA_022360535.1 Pseudomonadales bacterium
CACCACTACTGAAACCAAGACGCCAGTGTTGGGTGATATCCCCTATCTGGGTCGTATGTTCAAGCGTACCGAACGAGCCAGTCGCCGCACCGAGCTGTTGATTTTTATCACTCCGAAGATAATCGCAGACATTGCAATCCGCTAAACCTGCGATAGTTTCACCCAGACAAACCCAGGGATACGCGGTGGCTGATTGCCACCGCGGTCTTTTCAGCAACTGTTTTTTCCTGTCCGAACTGTCGGATTGCCGCCATGGTTGAATCTCAAAATATTTTTCTGGTTGGCCCTATGGGCGCGGGAAAATCTACCATTGGCAAAGTGCTCTCCGAGCTTCTGGAAAAAGAGTTTTTTGACTCTGATCGGGAGATCGAAGCCTCAACCGGTGCCGATATCCCCTGGATATTCGACGTCGAGGGGGAAGCAGGATTTCGAGATCGAGAAGTTCGCATGATTGATAGTCTCAGCCGGCACAAGAACATCGTCCTCGCTACCGGTGGCGGCGCAGTCCTGGCCAAGAAGACCCGTAAGCGACTCCAGAAACGCGGGGTAGTGGTGTATCTGCGAGCCACTATTGCACAGCAAATCGAGCGAACCAGTCGCGATAAAAGCAGACCGCTGTTGCAAACAGAAGATCCAGAACAAACCATACGTGAGTTGATGGAATTGCGAGAGCCACTGTATCTGGAAGTCGCAGATATCATCGTCGATACTAATCGCCGCAATGCCCGCGGAGTCAGCAAGGAGATTCACCGTCAGTTGCGCAAGCTCAGCGGTGAATAGTTAAAGGAAACAAGAATGGAAACTGTGCAAGTTGCCCTGGGTGAACGGAGTTACCCCATTTACGTTGGGGAGGATTTACTCACACAGCCGGAATTGATGGTACCTCACCTTGGTTCCGGACGAGCGGTTGTTGTAACTAACGAGACTGTCGCTCCCCTTTACGGTGAACAAACGCGGCAACTGATCGGGGATCATTATGGGGAGCAGATCGTTCTGCCTGATGGAGAAGAACACAAACATCTGGATACCATTGCCCACATCTACGATCACTTGATGCAAGGAAAGTACGATCGCAAAACGACGCTGGTTGCCTTGGGCGGTGGAGTGATTGGAGACATCACCGGATTTGCGGCGGCTACTTATCAGCGAGGCATCAATTTCATTCAGATACCAACTACCTTGCTCGCCCAGGTAGATTCGTCTGTGGGTGGCAAAACGGGTGTTAACCATCCCCTCGGTAAGAACATGATTGGCGCTTTTTATCAGCCGCAGTGTGTGCTGATAGACACCACAGTGCTGAACACTTTGCCTGAGCGGGAAGTGAAGGCTGGCCTGGCCGAGGTGTTGAAGTACGGCTTGATAATCGATGCAGATTTCTTCGGTTGGTTGGAAGCAAATGCCGAGGCTGTGTCGTCTCTGGCCAGCGCCGAACTCACCCAGGTAATTAAGACCTGCTGCGAAATCAAAGCCGACGTAGTAGCCAGAGATGAGCGAGAGAGTGGCATCCGCGCTTTGCTGAATTTGGGACACACCTTTGGCCACGCCATCGAAACTGCGGCGGGTTACGGCACCCTGCTTCACGGTGAGACTGTGGCGATGGGTATGGTGATGGCGGCAGACCTTTCATGCCGCTTGGCCTGGATTGAGCCGTCGACTGCGCAACATATACGGCAAGTAATTGAGACCAAATTTGGTATGCCTGCAGTGCCCCCTGCCGATATAACAGAGCAACAGTACAGAGATTTGATGGCTTCGGATAAGAAGGCGGAGCAAGGCAAGATACGTTTCATATTGCTCAAAGCAATCGGAGAAGCTGTGATCAGCGCTGATGTTGACAGTGCACTGCTAACGCAGACTCTCACCGCTGGCCCAGAGCTTTGCCAGTTCTAACCTTGACCGGAAAGAAAGCACAAAGACAGTGTAATGAGCGGCTACCAAGACAGCTTAAAACTCGACCACGATCCGTTCGCACCGGCCACTAGGTCTCGCTCGTTTTTCGGTGGTGCCGGGCGCGAGGCGCTGCTCCACAGACTCGTCGAACAGGCTCACTATGGAGCACCCCTCAGTGCAGTGTGCGGTGCATTGGGTGCTGGTAAAACCAGCCTGGCTCGAGAATTCTCCAACGCTTTTTCTGATGAGGCCGTTGTAGTGCAGGTTCAGGCCACCCTGTTCATGAATAAGCTGCAATTTTTAGAAGCCTTGCTGCAGCAGCTTCCCATCGGTGCCTCTTCACCAGAACCGCAGGACATCATTGCAGATATCTGCCAATTCGCGGAGCGCTTGTTTCTCGATGCGAAAACTCTGGTGGTAGTGGTTGATGATGCTCATGAGCTGGCCAGCGAGGTACTTGAGAGTATTGGATTGATCGTCGCCCGGGTTTCTGAGAGTGCCCTGCACGTTTTGCTGCTTGGAGAGACTCAGTTAAGCGGAATGCTGCACAGCGTGCTTGGGGCAGACTTACTCGCCCGGTTGCTTGAAGAAGAGTTGAAGCCACTGGGTGGCGAAAGCGCCATGGAATATGTGGTGCACAAATTGAAAGATGCTGGGTATGAAGGGCCTGTCCCATTAGACCCGGCCCAGTTAGGTGTCATCGTCAATGAAGCCTCTGGAAATCCGGGTGTGATGAATACGCTGATCTCTACCAGCCTCAACGATGCGAGCATGCGGCCTCCGAAAGTGAGAACCGGTGGTGCGCCAGTAGACTCGTCCAAGCCACTTTCGTTCTCATCTGCAGCATTCGCAAGCCTGGCACCAGGGGCGGCTTACTGGATCGCAGCATTGGTTTTGTTTGGTCTGCTATTGGGGGCGTTGTTGTTGCCAGAAGGTGCTTCGAATGACATGGATGTGGCTATGGCGACCCAGGAACCAACAACAGCCACAACTCAACGCATCGAACTGAGCGTGCCCGTGCAAAACGATTCGTTCTCTACAGTGGTTCAGCCACAGTCGACTGTTGCAAGCGCGCTTACAGAATCTCCGGATCAGGCAGCTGTTCGTCTGTCAGAAGAGACTGCAGTTGCTGATAGTGGTTCTGAGGAGACAACGGATGTCCTGCTGCCCCCGATAGAGCATGCTGCCCCCGATGATCAACCGCGTTCTGAAGAGCCTGAATTGGCAGCTGCAGAGGTTTCTGAAGGGGTTCAGGTCAGTGATTTCGAGCAACAGTTGCTGGCTTATCCAAGCGAACATTATACGGTGCAGATAATGGGCTCTCGCTCAGAAGACAGTGTGAGGCGTTTTGTTGCCCGTGAGTTAGGTGCCCTGAATCACGGTTATTTTGAAACCCGCTATCAGGATCAACCCTGGTTCGTGGTGGTAATGGGTAATTTTGTGAGCAGGGAAGCAGCCAGTCGAGCTGTGTCAGATCTTCCCGCTTCCATTCGCGAACTGGATCCCTGGGTTCGCAATCTGACCGATATCCAATCAGACATCCGTACAGTCCGCGGACTCAATTAAGCAAAAAACAAGTAAGCAGTTTAGTTCAGTCGTTGGTGTCTGCCAGGGGCTTGTGTAAAATTGCGCTCTTTTTCAGCACCTTGGCTCTCGAGTGACAGCGATCCAAGTAGTGAGATTCTTGCGTAGAAGTGCTCACCAACAAATCGCTCACTAACAAAACAAAGGAAAGCAAGACCGTGACTCTACAAAATGATCGTTTCCTGCGCGCCCTATTGCGGGAACCAGTGGACGTGACACCAATTTGGATGATGCGTCAGGCCGGTCGCTATCTCCCTGAGTATAGGGAGACTCGAAAGCAGGCAGGAAACTTCATGACTCTGTGTCAGACACCAGAATTGGCTTGCGAAGTAACCTTGCAACCCCTGCGTCGCTACGCCTTTGATGCGGCAATTTTGTTTTCCGATATTCTGACTATTCCCGATGCGTTAGGACTGGGTTTGTATTTTGAAGAAGGGGAAGGACCCCGATTTCGTAAGACTATTCGAGAAGCAACGGACGTCTCGAATTTGCCCAAGCTCAATACCAGTCAGGACCTGTCCTATGTCACCGACGCGGTGCGCCTGATTCGTCAGGAACTCAATGGCAGCGTGCCACTCATTGGGTTCTCGGGCAGCCCCTGGACTCTGGCCACGTACATGATTGAAGGTGGGGGTAGTAAAGATTTTCGTCATGCCAAGCAGTTCATGTACAACGAGCCGGATGCCATGCACGGGTTGTTGTCCTTATTGGCAGAGGCGGTAACGGACTACTTGAATGCGCAAATCGAAGCCGGTGCGCAGGCAGTGCAAATTTTTGATACCTGGGGCGGTATTCTCACGCCTACTGCCTATCAGCAGTTTTCGCTGGACTATATGCAGAAGATCGTGAGTGGTTTGCATCGCGAACACGAAGGTCGTCAGGTGCCGGTGATTCTCTTCACTAAAAACGGCGGCCAGTGGCTGGAGTCAATTGCCGCCAGCAATTGCCACTGCGTTGGCCTGGATTGGACTGTGGATATTGGAGACGCACGCCGCCGGATCGGTTCTTCAGTTTCATTGCAGGGCAATATGGACCCCTCAATTCTCTATGCGAGTCCAGACGCAATCCGCGCTGAAGTTGCCCGCATCCTCGAGCAGTTTGGTGAGGGTGAAGGTCATGTATTCAATCTTGGGCATGGCATAACGCCGCAAGTGGATCCTGCCAATGTGGCAGTTTTTGTTGACGCTGTTCATGAATACTCAGAGAAATACCACCGCAACTAGGCCAGAAGCCTCAACAGTTGTCATCAGTCTGGGTGCGAACTTGCAGTCGAAGCAGGGGACGCCAGCGCGAAGTTTGCTGCAGGTGATGGAAAGGCTGCGCGAACTCAGCTGCGGTTACTTTGAAGCGTCTTCACTGTACCGAACATCTGCCGTGGATTGCCCGCCAGGGACCCCGGACTTTTTGAATGCTGTGGTTGTATTCGATGCTGATCCTGCTTTGAAAGCTGCCGACTTGCTGCAGCAATTGCATGCCATGGAAGCCGAATTTGGGCGCGTTCGTACTGGCGACCAGAATCAATCCCGAACCATGGACCTGGATTTGATTGCTTTCGGGGGGATGCTTAGCGAGCGATCCGGACTTTTGCTACCCCATCCCAGGGCCCATCTGCGTCGCTTTGTGCTGGAGCCATTGTCCGAGCTTAGACCTGACTTAATTCTGCCTGGACACACCGAAACTGTGGCCGATCTGCTTGCGGAGCTCGGAGGAGACGAGACCTGTCAGCTTGTCCTCGCGCCGAACCTTACTAACTAATTGATACAAAAGGAGAAATGCATTCATTCTCAACCTTGGCCAGGTTGCCAGGGTCTGGCAAAACCCCCACACAAAGCGGTGTCTTTCGCACCATCTCCGTGCTAAGCTAGAAGAGTCTAGTGGTATAGAAAAATAGCGGGATAGCGCCCGTTCGCTGTAGCCAAAAGTAGATAAAAACTGACAAAACGGAATACTGTTCGCAGTACGTAAAAGCAACCGACAATGAAACGCAAAACAACCGCCAATTCTGCTCAATCGTCGCTCGCTGTCAGCGCGCTATGCGGTGTTCTGTTGTTTTCCAGTACAGTGCTGGCGCAAGAAGCCGAGGAGCAGCTGGACAGCTTCCAGGTGGCTCCAACGTCGATTTTGAATATGGCGACACCCATTATCGATGTGGCGCGTAATGTTGAAGCGAAAGACTTTCATGGCAATCTCGTTTCTGACGCGCTGAATTTTAATCTTGGGGTAAAAATTACTCCTATTGAGGGGCTTAACCTGCAGGCAGATGCCTGGCGTCAAGAGATCGCTGATGCACCGGCTGTGACTGTGAATACAGGATTCGAACAAAGCCTGCCGCAGTTGTACTTAGAAGATTCCGCGATCAATGAATTCAATATGGTCAACCCGCTCATCGGCAATGAGCTTAGCTCCAATGGATTTGACCTCGGTGCTTCCTACGTATGGGACACCAATCGCTTTGGTCAGTTCACTTTAAGCACAAAGACCACCTACGTTGAGAACTTTGAGAACAGGGGTTCTTTGCTGGAGTTGGTCGAAGGCAATCTGGGCTCTATGGATGATCGTGTTATCAGTCCCGAGTTGCAAAGCAGCCTGATGTTGACCTGGCAGTTGGGCAACCACACGGCGAGCGCGATCACCAATTACTTTGATTCGTTCAAAGACATTAGTGAGTTGGATATCGAAGAAATCAATGACCTGGTGGACAACATCACGACCATTGACTTGCAATACGGTTATAGCGTCGAGACCGGCTCTAATAATCGCGCAATCATCTCTTTCGGTATTCGCAATATTTTTGATGAAAAGACTGCGCAGATTCTGAACTCGTCGACACGAATTCTCGATCAGAATGGCCGCGTGGCTTACGGCTCAATCAAATATCAGTTCTGATCTTCCGAGACAGGTAAAAAAGGCGCCGCTGGCGCCTTTTTTATTGAGTGAAATTCTTACAAGCAAAAAAAACCCCGAAAGAATCGGGGTCAAAGTCTGCTCTATGAAAACTGCTGGGTATCCCTTTCCATAACTAACGCAAAACGAGGAAATCATGTACGACTCTAGTATAGGCATGCCCGGTTTCCAGGCTGTGTTTCCGATCACAATTTCTGGAAATCCCTGATTACGGACCAAAAACACGGCTGGCTCTTGCCACACACCACACCTCAACCCTAGAAATTCCGTGGCGTTGCAGCAATTTCGCAATCGCCGTCACAGTAGTCATGGTAGTAACAACATCGTCGATAATTGTGACGTGGGTCACATCCCTAACTGGGAATCGCGGATTGATTTCGAAGGCGCGGCGCAAATTGTTCTTGCGCTCAGTAGCTGAAGCTAAATTCGATTGAGCCTCAGTGTGTCGTGTTTTAATCACCAATCTATTGCTGACCTCAATGCCGTTGAGCTTTCCGGCAACTTTGGCAAGTTCCCAGGCCTGATTAAAACCTCGTTGCAAGTAGCGGCGGGTATGAATGGGCACCGGAATCAAAAGATCCGGTTTCGAACCCGTCCCGTAGTGCTCACCTATTGCACGCGCGAGCAGTCTTGACAGGCCATAGCCAACATCCAAACGACCACCAAATTTAAATGCCCCCAGCAGGGCATCGACAGGACTGCTGTAGTGGTAGAGGCCGCGGCAACTTGCCACCGAAAACTGCAGGCCGATGCAGGCAGCGCAGCGTCGTTCTTTTTCGAATGGAGCAAGTTCTGTTGTTAAAGGAAGTCCGCAGCGACTGCAAATGTTTGCCAATGTCGGGAGTTGACTCACACAGGCCGCGCACAGATTGAAGTCTGATTCACACTGCCGAAGGCAAACCACACAGACTGTGGGGAGTAACTGTAATGGGTTAAAGAGCTGTTTTTCGAAGGGTATTTGCCACTGCATAGAAATCTGTAACTAACTTTTTACAACTTTAGTATAGAAATGCGGGTATGAACTGCTAAAAAACCAGGGAATAAATCGCAACGTAGTTTTAACTGTAGTACCTGAGTGGGGGCTCTTAACTTATAATTGCGCCTTGCTTTAGAACGACGTATTGGGGAAAGAAGTAATGGCAAGCTATCGAGCGCCGTTAGCGGATATACAGTTTCTGCTTGGTGAGGTTTTTAAGGCTGACGAGATTTTTGCAGGAATGGCCGAGACTGAAGAGGTCACGGCCGACTTGATGACAGCGATTCTGGAAGAGGCTGGCAAGATATCCGAGGGCTTACTGGCCCCCATCAATCAATCAGGGGATCAGACGGGTTGTGTCTGGAATGACGGAGTTGTTACCACGCCTGACGGTTTTCGAGAGGCCTACCAGGCTTATGCCGAAGGTGGATGGGCAGGTCTGACAGGCAATGTCGACTTCGGAGGGCAAGGCATGCCCAAGCTGCTATCTGCCCAGATTGAAGAGATGTTCTTCAGTGCCAACTCCTCTTTTGCCTTGTATGCCATTCTAAATACTGGCGCCACGCTGACTATCAGTGAACATGCAAGCGAAGAACTGAAGTCACGCTATCTGCCAAAAATGTATGAAGGTGGTTGGTCTGGCACGATGTGTCTTACTGAGCCGCATGCGGGTACCGATCTCGGTATGATCCGTACCAAAGCAGTGCCTCGCGACGACGGCAGCTATAGTCTGACCGGCACCAAGATATTCATCACCGCAGGTGAGCACGATTTAACTGAAAACATTATTCATCTTGTGCTGGCAAAGCTGCCGGATGCGCCTCCAGGGCCGAAAGGTATCTCGTTGTTTCTAGTACCCAAGTTTTTGGTCGATACCGATTCCAATCTCACTGGCGAAAGGAATAATGTGACATGTGGCTCTATTGAGCACAAGATGGGCATAAAAGCATCAGCAACCTGTGTGATGAATTTCGAAGAAGCTCAGGGTTGGCTGGTGGGCGAGTTAAACAACGGCCTGGCAAACATGTTTACCATGATGAATTATGAGCGGCTTTCCATGGGTTTGCAGGCTAACGGTCTGGCGGAAAGCAGTTATCAAACGGCATCGGAGTATGCTCGCGAGCGAATCCAGGGGCGTGCACCTGGGGGTGCAACAAATCCTGATAAAGCTGCCGATCCCATTCTGGTGCATCCGGATGTGCGACGCATGTTGTTGACTATGCGGGCCAACATTATGGCGGGCAGAGCGCTTTCCATGTATGCAGCGCTGCAACTGGATACCGCGAGATTTCACGCCGATGATGCTGTGCGCAAGAAAGCACAACAACTGGTGGCTTTATTGATTCCTGTGCAGAAGGCTTACTGCAGTGATCGTGGCTTTGAGGCTTGCGTTTTGGGTCAGCAAGTACTTGGTGGTCACGGCTATGTCGCAGAGTGGGGTCTGGAGCAGAATGTGCGAGATGCGCGCATTGCCCAGATCTATGAAGGGGCTAATGGCATCCAGGCTCTCGACCTGATGGGGCGCAAGACCATCCGCTGCAATGGGGAACTGCTAAATGTGTTGGTGCAGGAAATCGAAGAGTTCCAAGCTCAGCAGCGGGATGTTGCTGCCATGGAGCCGATCCTGCCCTACCTTGAACAGAGCAAGCAACGCATCATTGCAACTACCGAACAAATCATTCAACAAGCCGAAGACGATGCGGACGAGGTCGGTGCAGCTTCCTATCCCTATATGGAACTGCTTGGGCTCACTCTCTACTGTTTTATGTGGCAGCGCATCGTGGCGACAGCGTTTGAACAACAGGCTGCCGGTGCTGGCAACGCGGTTCAGTTGGCCGGGCTAATTAAAACCGGGACTTATTTCTTTTCCAGGATGTTGCCTAAGGGAGAAGCTCTGGCAGCGGAGATCGCAGCAGGTGCTGAGCCGTTAATGGCGATTGCGGAAGCTGAATTCTAAGTGAGGATAGAACTACCGGAATGGGTGACTAAATCACCCACTCCATGTTGTCTGAAATCAGATTCTTGAACTGATCCAGGTTTTCGCCGTCCTCGCCCAGCAGGATGAGATTGCCTTTTTCCATCGGCACCACCATGCCATCGAATCTCTCGTCGTTGATCTGAAATTCGGATCGCACGGGAGTGTTCTGAATGACGAAGACATTGACGGCGCCTGCGCTGCCCTCCAGCATAAGGTGGGCGCTGGAGTGCTCCGGGAAAATGATGCAGGGGTTGGCATAGAACACAGCGCTCTGCTGATTAACTGAGTTGGCCATCTGAAGACCAACACCTGCCAGGACCGTGTCTACATCTGCCCAGTTTACCGCCGCTGGTATGACACTGATTCGTGCGGCATTCACCATCGCCATTTCCGGCGCTTCGCTGTAGAGGTGCCGCACTACCTGATCACCTATGGCAATTTCATTCGCATTAGGCCCTGAATTGAAGGACAGGGTAAATGTGACGCCGATAACCAATAACAGGCTCGCGGCAATCGCGTAATAGTGAAAAAAGCTGGAATTGGCTGCCGGCCTGTCCACCAGGTTAGGTGCAGCCTCTGGCTCCACGGTGTCACTATCTGGAATCTCCAGCAGTTTTTCTTTAAGACCTTCAGGCACCACAACATTGGATACCAGTCCCTGGATGCGGGCATCCAAATGGCGGGTCTCATCAAGAATTTTCTGCAGCGCGGGATTATTCGCGGCAGCATCCAGCACATCCTGGCCTGGATCTTCAGGGTTGGCGTAGACCCTTTGTCGAAATTCTAGTTCATCCATCGTTGATCTCTTTTCTCTCTTTGCTCTCTCGTCTCGCAGTATTTGCCAGCTCCCCCAGCTGGCCTGAGTTCAGTTCGTCGTTTACTCGGCAAAATCATCGGCATCGAGACCGAATTCTTGCTTGAGTTTGCTCCTGGCTCTGAACAGACGTGTCATCACGGTGTTGTTGTTCAATTCCAGGATGTCGGCAATTTCTTTGCCACTAAAACCACCGACCACCTGCAGCAGCAAGGGATCTCGATAGTCAGCTTCAAGTCGATTGATCGCGTTATGCAGCAATTCGCGATCCATTTGGGTGTCAGGCTCCTGATCCCCTTTTTCCGCGATCGCCTGATCTTCGATATCCACCAATTCAGGGCGATAGCGTTCATACAGGCGCGCGTTTTCTCTGCGCAGAATGGTAAACAACCAGGCTTTCGCCGCCTTATCATTCTGCAGACTCTCCAGAGACCGCCAAGCACGCAAAAATGTTTCCTGCACCAAATCTTCCGCCAGCGGCTGATTCTTGCAGAGCCAAAATGCGTAACGATAGACATCCTGGTATAGCGCAGCCACCAGGGACTCGTATCGCTGCTGCTTGTTATTACCCTGTAAGACCGGCTCTTCGCTCATTAATTTTCAGAATTTCTTGACTATTTGTAACTTTCGATCAGATTTTGCTTTAAATCCCAGAGATCAGTATAGGGGAAATTCCACCCCTTCTGTTGCGGCCCAGAGTGTGCCTAAATTGGCTATGGGCATCAAGTTTTTGCTTTTTC
>JAKSCP010000478.1 GCA_022360535.1 Pseudomonadales bacterium
GTCTCCGCAGGCTGGCGCGCCAACCATACCGGTACCCACATTGACATCTTCGTCATCGAGTTTGCCAACGTTTCTTGGGTTTTCGTAGTGATCTATAACCTTGTCTGAGTACGCCATGTTTTCCTCTCTATAGGCCGGTTATGTCGGTAAATTTAATGCGCTGCCCACTGGACCTGATCCAGATCGACGCCGTCTTTGTACATATCCCAAAGTGGAGAAAGTTCACGTAACTTGGCAACCGCCTCGCGAATCTTCCCAATGGCATAGTCTATTTCTTCTTCAGTGGTAAAACGTCCCACTGAAATACGTAATGAGCTATGGGCCAGTTCATCATTGAGCCCTATCGCTCTCAGCACATAGGAAGGCTCAAGACTGGCGGAAGTACAGGCGGAGCCAGAGGAGACTGCCAGGTCTCTCAGCGCCATCATCAGGGACTCACCTTCAACAAAGTTGAAGCTGATGTTCAAATTGCCTGCCACACGGTGATCGATGTCGCCATTCACATAGACTTCTTCCATGTCCTTGAGCCCATCAAGCAAGCGATTTCTAAGGGCAAGAATACGCGCGCTCTCTGTGTGCATTTCTTCTTTAGCAATACGAAAAGCTTCACCCATGCCGACGATTTGATGAGTTGCCAGGGTGCCAGAACGCATGCCGCGCTCATGACCGCCTCCGTGAATCTGTGGTTCGATTCGAACTCTGGGCTTGCGTCTCACGTATAAGGCTCCGATGCCTTTCGGTCCATAGATTTTGTGCGAAGTCATCGACATAAGATCGACCTGCATCGAGTCAAGGTCGATGTCGATCTTTCCGGTGCTTTGCGCAGCATCGACATGGAAGATCACACCCTTTTCTCGAGTGACTTTGCCAATAGCTTCGATGTCATTAATCACTCCAATCTCATTGTTCACATGCATTAGCGAAACGAGAGTGGTATCGGGCCGAATCGCGGCAGCGACTACTTCCGGTGAGATTAAACCTTTGTCATCTGGATCGAGATAGGTGACTTCGTAGCCCTCGCGCTCTAGCTGACGGCAGCTATCCAAAACCGCTTTGTGCTCTATCTTGGAAGTGATGATGTGCTTACCCTTTTTGCTATAAAAGTGGGCTGCACCTTTAATAGCCAGGTTATCGGATTCAGTCGCACCCGAGGTCCAGACGATTTCCCGTGGATCGCAGTTCACCAGGTCAGCCACATGCCGGCGAGCGGTTTCAACGGCTTCCTCCGCTTTCCATCCCAACATATGAGATCGGGAAGCTGGATTACCGTAGTTCCCTTCCAGGGTCAGACACTCCATCATCTTCTCAGCCACTCTAGGATCGACAGGCGAGGTGGATGAATAATCGAGATAAATTGGAACTTGCATACTACTTAAGGCCTCCTTTTCTGGCCTGCTTCAATCTCACATGCCAGTGGCAGTGATTTGAAGATCACTAACTTCTTTAAGTTCGATGTTGTCGTTCAATAATAATTGTTTGCGGTCCTGATGTTCCGCAATACGTTTGATTTCGCTCTTGGCGACCAGGTCAGCGAGACTAATGCCTTCAAGAAAGCTGTGAATCTGCTCACTCAGGTCTTCCCACAGATAGTGGGTTAAACAGGTTTCGCCGTCCTGGCAATCGCCAGCACCCTGGCATTTAGTTGAATCTACGGATTCGTTGACGGCATCGATTATCTGAGCGATGAAAATAGCATCGGAACTGCGTTCCAACTCGTAGCCGCCACCGGGACCGCGCACACTGCTCACCAAAGAACTGCGGCGCAATTTGGCAAACAACTGCTCCAAATACGATAGGGAAATGGCCTGACGCTGGGAGATGTCTGCCAGGCTAATTGGGCCTCTGTCCTTATGCAGGGCCAGATCGAGCATGGCCGTGACTGCATATCGGCCTTTAGTAGTTAAGCGCATCTGATAACTCGCTACAGTGAATCTGGTAGGCGAATTATCAAATACCTAAGTAATTTAGTCAAGTATTAGCTGCGCTGGACCAACCCTTAAAACCGCAGGAAAGATGCGGTGCTCAGGAGCGTTCGAAGACAATAGTCGATGGCGCCTTGCCGAAATCCTGGTCCAGTGAATAGCCGAGATCTCTCGCTATCATGCCGATAATGGCCAGGTGATGGGTGGTGTGAGTTATGAGACTCATCAATTCACGAGCCACAGTACTGGTGATGATCACTTTCGGGCTCAGATGATGCACGGTTTCAGTCACTTCAAGCTCTGTACTCCCGGCCGAAGCCAGATCCTGTAAACGCCGGGAGATTGACGCCACAGCGAAGCGAGCCGCTTGCAGGTTGGCCTCAATAGACTTGTCCCGCTTGCGTGCGTCATAGTCTATAGTGCCCGCCGGCAAGCCGTGAAAGAAACACTGGAAACGGTCCAGGATGTGCCGCATGTGGGCCCCAATTGAGGACACTCCCTCTCGAGATTCGCAATAGGACACCTCGGAGAGTTGCTGTAACAATTGCTCACATTGATTGATGCAATGCATGCAACCGTTACTTAGTTTTTCCAGCTGCGCGGAATCTGATTCAGGCGAGCTGACTGCAGAAGAATTGTTCATGGGCAGAGCATTACCGTGTAGTAGCACAACCAACCTACTAATGATCAGTTCTGCCAGAAAAATTACTATAGCATATCGCCAGAAGGCCTACTATTTGGGGTCTATTCCCCTGGTCCCCTGGGGCTATCCCCTCCCCTGTAGAGACCTCCCGTTGCCGGGGTTTCTTACAGATGATTTCAGGGCAAGTTCATAGCTGTTATTGTAGTCGGCTTCGCCCTCCGAAAACTGAACCCGAAGACTGAATGAAACCCGACCTGCATTGCCATAGTCATTTCTCAGATGGAAAACACACACCCGCTTTCCTCATAGAAAAAGCCATCGCCAATGGCATTAGCCATCTGGCCATTACAGATCATGATTGCATCACCTGGAAAACAGGCGGTGATTGGGAAGTACAAGACTTGCAACTCATTCCAGGAGTGGAAATCTCTGCGCAATGGCAAGAGAAGGAGGTTCATATTGTTGGCTTGTTTATCGATCCAGCAGACTCCGCACTTAACCGCATGCTGGAAGATCAGAGACTCGCGCGCAGAAAGCGCATTACCGCCATGGACCAATGCCTGCAAAAATTTGGGATTGAAGGTTTGGTCTCCTATCTCGAACAACTCCCGTGCCTAGCCTGGACCCGCAGTCATGTTGCAGAATTTTTGGTCAAAGGAGGTCATTGCAAAAACTGGGACCAGGCTTTTAAACGATTTCTATCACGCCGAGGTAAAGCCTATGTCCCGATTCAGTGGACCGCCTTAGAAGATGTTGTGCGACTGATCAGAGCTGCTGGTGGCGTAGCCGTGCTTGCCCACCCTGGCCGCTATGCCTTGAGCAAAACAAAACTGAGCGGACTGGTGAGCGAGTTTGTTGCCGCTGGTGGTGAAGCCTTAGAGGGGTCCTACGGTAATATCGATCCAAAAACTAAAAAACTTATTGCCGAAAAAGCCGATGCTGAGAATCTATATGTTTCAGTCGGCTCTGATTTCCATGATGCCGAAAGACATTGGACCGACATAGGTAAGGCACCGGCTCTGGACAGAACGTCCACAAAAAATGCCATCTGGAATCATCCGAGATGGCATTTTTGAATACTACTATCCAGCACAAAGTGCTGGCTGTTAGGAACTAGCGACGTTTCAGGGACGATACAACATCTCTGAAAATATCGAGTAGAGTTTCATGTTTATAGTCAGTGAATTCTCCAGCATCCATAAACATACCGTGTTCTTCGCAAACCTCATACTCGAGATGCTTCTGCTTGGGATCGTTTACTTTTTTCATGGGCTTGCCACAGCGGGGACATTGAATATCTCTTACAGTGTTGTAGGTCTTACCGACTTCGGGGTCGCCGCTGTCGGCGAACTCCGCCATCCAATCACCTTTTAGTTGCTCTGCCTCACCCTTATCGAACCAAAGACCGTTGCAGCTATTGCACTTATCAATAACCACCTGACCATGTAAGGTCTCTATCTTCAGTTCCTGCATCTCAGAATTGCACTTGGGGCAGTCCATCTCTATCTCCTTAGCTGCATCTCACTGCTTTATTCTTGTGAGGGGAAACTGCCTGGCAGCGCTCAGGTGCACCAACTCCCCCATAACGCGGCATTCTAAAGGATAACCCAGCGCAAGACCAAGCCCGATTTCAGCAATGTAACCATTCCACACACATCCTACTTGCAAGGATTTACACACCGAAATTGTGGTTTCGATGGTTGATAATTGAGATGTAGTAGAAGGCGTAACCAATTCGGCTGAATCGCTGTGAATCCCACTCAAAAGGTGTAAGCCAGAGAGCGCTCGCGCAAAGTTGCAGCATCGATCTCCTGATTTCCGCAATCGCGAATATCTCTGTTGCTCATGACATGTACTTCATCCGACCGTCGATTGTCCCCCTGATCTTCTCCCAATCCTTTCAGTACGATTGAGAGATTTTCATCACTGGGAATTGATCGCAGGGTTGAGCCGTACTCACACACAGATTCGTACAATTGCAGGCGAAAATTCTCAAGGTCTTGCTGCCAGGCCAGCGCGTAATCTTGTTCCGCCTGTTCCGAACGCGCACGCAGCTCAGCCGCTTTTGCCAGAGCCATGTCCTTCACTGGCTCGAATGCCTGTACCAGGCTATCCAACTGCGCGCTGAAATCCGAATTTGCATTATTCGGCGCGGTTTCGCTGGCACGGGAGGTTCGAATTTCCTGCTCCAGACTACGCAGCGCTTGTACATTTTCATCAACTCGATCACGTAAGCTGGCCAGCTCTTGTTCAAGTGCGGCGTAGGAAGAATCATCAACATCTCCCAAGGCTCTCAAGGCACGAGCAGATTGTGCCGCCTGCTGCATGGCGGACTGCGCCACCAGGGAGTAATCGATATTGGCAATGCGATCCAATAGCTGCCGATAGCCCGTTGCCAATGAATCTTCCGCTGCGGCCAAGCTGGCAACCTGCGGACTCGTGCTTGCACTATCACGCCGCATTGCTTCGAAGGGATTCTGTCGGATTTGTAACGCCTGCATGGCAGAGCTCAGCGACGCCAGACCCATGCGATTACGACGATTGGCCAGAGCAGAACGTATTTCCAACACAGCTCCCTGACCGTAGAGATAAGTAGCCTCGACTCCACCCAGACTCATACCAAATAACCCCGTCGAATCGTTCAGGCGCATCGAATCCTCGAGAATGCCACCAAATATTGCGAGCTCTCTCTGCA
>JAKSCP010000480.1 GCA_022360535.1 Pseudomonadales bacterium
ACCATTGCTTGAACCGGGCTTCGGCCCGCTAAGAACTGAAAAAGGACTCTTAATGATGCAATCCCACTCACAGCGCATCGGAACCGTTAGCAAGTCATTGCTTGCCCTGGTGCTGTTAGCTGTATTTCAGATATCGACGGCACAGGATTATGTCTGGGCACCAGATTTCCCTGTAGGCAGCTCGATCCCTGAAATCTCAGCACAGGATCAAAACGGTAGCCAACGCGATTTTGAAGATTTGGTAGGCGAGAACGGCATGCTGTTTATGCTTAGTCGTTCTTTCGATTGGTGACCCTTCTGTAAATCTCAGCTCGTGCAGCTGATCGAAATTACAGACCAATTTGAAGCCATGGGAATTTCCGTGGTCGCTATGACTTATGATTCCGTTGAGATGCTCAAAACCGTGGAAGAAGACATGGGTGTTGAGTTCACTATGCTTCGCGACGAAGACATTACTCATGTCAACGCGCTGGGTATTCTCAATACAGATTACGAACCGGATCAGCGCGCTTATGGCGTGCCTTACCCTGGAATCTTTCTACTGGATACCGACGGCGTAATCCACGCCAAATTCGCAGAAGAAAGCTACCGGGATCGTCCGGATTTCGACAATGTTTTGGAAGCAGCTGCGGATTTGTAAGCAGTTTGCTAACGACTAAACAAAGAAACAGGAAGCATCATGCTTCCTGTTTCTTTATCTGCATCCTTCAAATCACTCCTTTCCTCGCAGGAACATAAACGGGAATTAACTATTTCCTTTTTTTGTCGTCTAATACACCCACTAGCTGTCATAAAAAGAAGAAGTGCCGTTGTATTCCTGCTTACAGGTTCCCCAATTTAACACTCAACCGATCGCACGTTTAACTCGTTGCTGTCTATTGCTGTGTGCTGTCCTCGCTAATCCGTTATTCGCACAATCCAATTACGACATCCCTCGCATTAGTAATGCACCAACCATTGATGGTGAATTGCAGCCTAGCGAATGGGAACAGGCCATCTCAGTCACTATCGGTGTAGAAACTGAACCGGGGGAAAACATACCTGCCCCGGTTGCAACCGAAGCGCTGTTAATGGAAGACGGCGAAGTGCTGTATGTGGCGTTTATTGCACAAGATCCTGAGCCCGAGCAGATTCGCGCTTTCTACCGAGACAGAGATCGACTTTGGGACGACGATTACGTTGCAGTGGTTTTAGACACCTTTAATGATGAACGAAGAGCTTACGAGTTCTACGTCAATCCATTAGGGGTGCAGGCAGATGACATTTGGGATGACGTGAATTCTCGTGATGACACAGCCTGGGACGCAATTTGGGATAGCGCCAGTCAGATTACTGATTTTGGTTACACTGCAGAAATGGCTATTCCGCTCAGACAATTGCGGTTTTCTCCAGCCGATGGACCGCAAACATGGGGCATCGACCTCATTCGTCAGTACCCGCGTGACAGGGAGAACCGGTTAGCGATGGTGCCTCAGGATCGCGACATCTCCTGTTACTTGTGCCAAATCGCCAAGGCCGATGGCTTTGCAGATCTGGAGCCCGGTGTGAATCTGGTGGTAATACCCACGATCACTACCATTGCCAATGAAGCTCGCGATCCGGCGGATGGTAACTGGCAAGGTGGCGACCCAGAGTATGAAGGAAGCCTGGATATTCGTTGGGGGATAAGTCAGGACACTTATCTCAATGCAACTATCAATCCTGACTTCTCCCAGGTAGAAGCAGACAGAATCCAACTCGATATCAATCAGACATTCAGTTTGTTTTTCCCTGAGCGTCGTACTTTCTTTTTGGACGGTGCCGACTATTTCGACACCTTTCAAAATCTTGTCTATACACGCAACATCGCGCAGCCAGAAATTGGTGCCAAGTTAACAGGCAAAACTGGACCACATACCTATGGGGTACTGGCAGCTGATGATGAATTCACCAGCTTCATTATTCCCCAAAGTTTAAGATCTCGCGTTGCTTCCCTTGGTGAAGTTGCCAGTGAAGCAATCATTGGCAGATATCGTTACGATTTTTTAGAAAACTCAACGATTGGTGGCTTGGTGACGCATCGTCAAGGCGACGAGTACAGCAACACTGTGGTCAGTATTGATTCGACTCTGCGCCCCAATGAGCAAGACACTATTACCATTCAACATATGTACTCTGAATCTGAATACCCACTGCAGATTCAAACACAACACAATCAAGAATCCGATTTAAGTGACTCCAGTACCGTCATTGAATATCAGCACAATGAAAGAAACTGGGATTGGCGGCTCGGCCACTACGACTGGGGAAGAGACTTTCGAGCCGATCTCGGTTTCATAAATCGCGTGGATTACATCTATCAAGTTGCCACTCTCGGTCATACCTGGTGGGGGGAAGGTGACGATTTTTTCAATCGGGTGCGCGTGGCTTTGGATTATGACCGCACAGAAGATCAGTCTGGATTAAAGCTCGAAGAAGAGTTTGAAGTCTTTCTCAACATGAATGGTCCACTACAGTCTTCTCTGTTTGGGTTATTCGGCGGATCAAAGACCTACTGGAATGGCCAATACTTCGATGAACAATTCAACACGCTAAATGTTAGTTTTGTACCAACAGCAAATCTGGAACTGGGCCTGAACATGCGCTTCGAGGACGTGGTGGATTTTGCCAATACACGACTGGGTTCTTCCACTAGATTAGGTCCAGAGATTCGCTACCAATTCGGACGCCATTTGCAGCTTGACCTTGACCATACCTGGCAGGAATTCGATGTGGACGGTGGCCGTCTGTTCACTGCCAACCTTACCAGCTTGCGCACCACCTACCAGTTCAATAACAACAGCTTCCTCCGCGTCATCGTGCAGCATGATGACCGAGACAGGAATCAGGATTTGTATACCTTTCCCGTCGATAGTCGGTCGCAGGAGCTGACAACCCAGTTGCTGTACAGCTATCGTGTCAACGCCGCCACGCGATTCTTCGTTGGCTACTCTGACGCGGGCTTCCAGGACGACGTTCAGGGCTCCATTTACCAGACCAACCGTACCTTTTTCGCCAAGTTCAGCTATGCCTGGCAGCCATAAGTATTAAAAGGCAATGAATGCCAGATCATCTACTCGTAACGAAGAGACTTGATGGGGTTTGCACCTGAATAGGTATAACTGTGAGCAAAGACGGTTATCAGAGCAATAAGTGCTGTGGCTACGGCAGCACTAACGAACATCCACCATTGCAAATCAATTTGTCGCTGAAAAGTTGCTAACCACTGAGTAAGAAGGTAGTAAGCGACTGGCCATGCCAGCAGGTTTGATAACAATACTGGTTTCGAGAACTGCCAAAGCAACATAGCGATGATACTAAGTCGACTTCCGCCAACAACTTTTCTTATACCTATCTCCTTGGTGCGCTTCTCTGCCACGAACGCTGCCAGCCCGACCAAGCCAAGCATTGCAATGAAGATCGCAACTGCTGCATAGACAGTCAGTAACTGACTCTGGCGAATCGTGCTGCGATACATAGAATCCACTTCTTCGTCGAAGAAACGTCTCGCTATCGGCCCTCCCATATCAAGATCGTCCCAAATTCTATCTATCGCTGTCAGTGTTTCCGGCAGCTGTTCGCCATGTATCTGCACATTGATTTGAGCCATCTGTCCCGGATCGTAGAAAAATACTGCATTACGTGAACCAGACCTGATGGAGCCGACTTGAAAATCTTCCACAACGCCGATGATCTCTGCATCATGCAAAGGTGTCATGGTACCTGGAAGGCGAAACAGGTGTCGCCATGTTACAACCTCTCCTATTGCATCTGCAGGCGCATGGAAATCAAGATTTCTCGCCGTGGATTCATCGATCACTATTGACTGAAGTACGTTCCACTCATTATTTTGAGGAGATCTGTCGCCGGCACGATTATCGGTAAAGCCCCGACCGGCAAGTAAGCTGAGTTGGTAAAGATCAAAAAAATTCGGATCAACCGAAGTATAGTAGACAGTGATCGCGTCACCTTCAGTCCTCGACATGCCTGTACCAGAACCCAACCCTAGTTGTGGAATTTCATTAGCGCAGGATGTACCGATAACTCCAGGCAGTTCGTTTAAGGCTTGCTTAAAAGAAACCGAGCAATCTGTTGAAATGATTACAACAGGATTGGTCAATTGTCTGATAGCTTCTCTGGTACCGAATTGCACTTGTTCGTAAATAACGATAGTGCCGATTATCAGGCCACCGAGAATTGCGAATTGGATGACACTCAACAGTTGGCGAAAATAGCCTTGCCTGCTGTCTGATTTGCTTGCATGGAATGCCTGCTGAGGGGAATAGGACGCCGCTACCAGCGTTGGGTAAAAACTTGATAGAAGGCAAGTCAATAATACAGCAATCAGAATTCCAATAAGCACTGCACCATTCCAGATTTCACCAGTCTCAATCGTGCGTAAAAGAAAACTGTTAAATATTGGCAACAGCATTGTTGTCAGAAGCAAAGCAAGCAGTGCGCCTAGAAGCACATGGATTACGGTTTCCACCATAAACTGGTGGGTAAGGTCACGGCGCCCAGCTCCTACAGTCTTCCTCATACCGACCTCCATGGACCGTTTAAGTCCTCTGGCTGTCATCAGGTTTACGAAGTTAATTGCCGCCGTAAGAACGATAAGGAATGCGATTGCAGAAACCGCATAGATGCCACTTCGATCGACCGTACCCAGATTTGCATTGACAGGACTCAGGTGGATATCACTCAAAGGCATGAGCTCGAGACGATACGCTTCACTGTTCTTTCTTCCACTTTCAACCGGCAAATGCCGGTCCAGCATCATGGGCAAATCATTTTCAAGCCGATCTACGGAGACACCCGGTGCAAGTTTTACATAAGTTCGAGTAGCCCATGACTTGGTGCCGAACGAACGGACAACCGGGCTATTGTCTTGCTCTGCGAGGCGAGAAATTGAGGCGTGACCGGCGGCGATTATACGTGGCCTGGCATGAGTATTAGATGGCAGTGTTTCGAACACAGCCATTACCCGCATGGCTTGTTCTCCATTGATTTCCAACAATTGTCCGATAGGGTTTGAAGAAGGGAAATACTTTTCGGCAATACTCTGATCTATAGCAACCCCATCAGGGTTTTGAAGAGCGGATGCAAGTTCACCCGCCACAGCTTGGAATTGAAATACAGCGAACACATTCGCATCAGCCCAATAAATGCGTTCTCGAAACTCCAACTCTCCAGCGCTTACGATCTCGTTGGTGGGAATTAACCTGGTGACTTCCTCTATCTGAGGAAAGTCCTGACGCATCCAAAGACCGGTGTCTGACGGGACCGCTGTGTAACGAATGTTGTTTAATGGAATTACATTAATCCGATAGACAGAATCATAACCGGGCATCCAACGATCATAGTTCAGCTCATCGTTGACATAGAGGCCTATCAAGAGCGCTGCGCAAAAAGCCAGCCCAAGCCCGATTATGCAGATACCCGAGTAGAACTTGTTTAGCCGGATGCCACGTATCGCGACTCTTGTGTAGTATCCAATCAAGGGTTGGAGCTCAACTAAGGCTAATGGATATGCTAATTATTTAGCATTATGCTTAAAAATTAGCAGCTGTCCAGAGCTTAGGAGATCAGAAAGCGCTCCCTGTTACCTGACCCGGACGTGAAGCCCCATGAATTCCTATGACCACCAATCATTTGGTGGCCATAAGTGGCTTTGAGCCACTGCAAACCTTTTTCACTTATCAACGTCCAAGCTAGTACGGGCTGGAAATAGCCGCTTGCTGACCTAAAACCGCCTCTAGGCACCAGCAGGCACAGGCTCAGGGGATCGCGCGAAATGGGGAATGCCGTCATTTATTCCTTTGACAAAGACGAACGTGGCAATCAGTTGGCCTTGGATGCAGATCTGGCGCTGGCTCGGCTGGCGGCTGCCGGTGACCGTGAGGCCTTCAAGACTATCGTCGATGGCAACAAACAACGCATGTTTACGGTCGCTCGGAGCGTCCTGAAGGAATCAGAACTAGCCGAAGATGCTGTACAAGAGGCCTTCATCAAGGCCTATCGTGCCCTGGCGGACTTCAAGGGCCAGTCCCGCCTCTCCACCTGGTTGCATCGCATTACCTACCTCACGGCCATCGATTTGCAACGCCAACGCAGTCGCCATCTCAGATTGGCAGACAGTAGTTTCGAGGAAGAAAGCAGCGCTGATACCAGCGCTCAAGCGGCGAGCGAATCCAGCGCGGAGAGCCAGCGCCTGCAACGGGATATAGATCAGGCACTGGAATGCCTCAGTGCCTTTGAGCTAACCGTGTTTACCTTACGTCACATGCAGAACTTCAAACTACGAGAAATCGCCGTAGTCGTAGATCGTTCTGAAGGAACCGTTAAGAACATTTTGTTTAGAGCCATACGCAAGATGCGCGATGAACTATCGGCGCATCAAATCACATTGCAGGAGTACGAACAATGTTGAGTTGTGAAGCGTGCCAGAACTTAATGGCCGACGCGCTTTATCAAGACGATGGGACTGAGTTGCCGAGTCGCTTACAAAAACATCTGCAGGAGTGCAGCAGTTGCCGTGAAGAGTTTGCAGAACTGCGCAAGGCCAAGTCACTACTTGAGGAAGCTGGCCTGCGCCGTCAAACCTTTGAAGACATTCCCGAACGGGCCTCGCTCGATGATCTGTTCGATCGCATCCATCCTGAGTTGGACCGCGTCGACGCGCAACGCTATCGCGACTTGCCACAACGCAATTGGGCGCCCTGGAGTGTCGCAGCCGGTGCTATCGCTGCTTCATTAATCATTTTCGTGACGGGTTTTGTTTATCTTTCGTCTAATCCAACAGAGACACCTAATACTGTGTTCAATCAGGGGGTTAGTCCAAAACTGATGAGCTACCTCAATCGTGCACAAGTGATGTTGATGCAGGTAGCCAACACCGAATCGGCAGATGGGTCAGTTCTCCCAATTCAGCAAACTATTGCACGAGATATGGCTTTTGAAGCCAACATGCTGACCGGTGCAGACAATAGCCCATTCGCTAGTGGAGAACGCAAATTACTCAGGGACATCGAATTTATGTTGTTACAAATTGCCAACCTCGACGAATCCAATATGGAAGAAGGCGTTGCCCTTCTGCAGCGATTCCTGGATGAGAACGGCATTTTGTTTCGAATACGACTACTGGAGATGCGAGACAGCGATCTGGTGATCTAGTCCGCATTAGGAGAAAAATGATGAATCGCAAACTGTTAATTGCCACTTCATTGAGCGGGGTGTTAATGCTCAACGCTCAAGTCTTTTCGCAGGAACAGGACACGCTGGATTACCGTGAAGGCTATAACTTAATACTGGAGCAGCAGTGGCTTAATGCACGAGAGTACTTTGACAACTTTCGTGTGGAATGGCCCGACAGTGTGTGGGCTGATGATGCGGCATTCTGGGGTTGCTACTCCGTTGAGCAGCAACAGACTGCTGAGCAAGTAGAAAACTTTTCCTGCTATCAACAATTTATTGGCGATTTCCCCAATAGTAGCTGGGTAGCCGATGCGCGCACAAAGCTGGCAGTGTTGGGAGCTGAGCTAGCGGCATTGGGCTATCCCGATTATTTAAACCAGGTCAGTGACGACTGGGATTTTGATTTCGACTTTGACAATGACTTTGACTTCGACGCCGATGAGATTTCAGAAACTGTAGAGCGAGCCATGGAGGTGGCCGAGCGTGAGATGGAGAGAGTAAGAGTCGAAATAAGAAACGTGGAAATACCAGACTTCCCTGATTTTCCAGACTTCCCGATCATCACTGAAGACCAGATTGAAGAATATCGGGCGTTAGCTCGAGATGCACAAGCACAAGTTCGTCACTTCTCACGTCGCCGTAATTCTGCAGATGACGAACTGCTTACCCTTATTGGCGCACTGCGTAATGATGAACGGGTTTCCGAAATCCTGATTCAACGATTGGAGAGCACCGACAATCCAAATCTACGATCTCGCATTGTGATGCTTTTGGAAGACCTGCCAGGAGACAACATCACCTCGACACTGTTAGATATTGTAGACAATGATCCGTCCGAACTGGTGCGTAACTCCGCTATTTTGGTGCTGTTAGATCGAGACGACGAATCATCCAGGGACCGTCTGTTGTCGATAGTCGGTGATGACAGCTATCCCTTGTCTGTTCGCACTGAAATTATCAGTGAACTGGATGACTGGGAGTCCGATGAGGCGATTTCTACCCTCTCTGACATCCTGCAGAGCGAGTCCAATCCAAGAATTGTCGCTGAGGCAGCCGATGCGCTCTCAGATATTGAGACAGTCGAATCGATGGACGTATTGATTGAGGCCTTCATGACTATTGAGTCACTGGAACTAAAGCAAGAGATTTTAGAAGAAATCGCTGATATGGATTTTGACGCAGTAGTGCAGTTCCTGACTGAAGTGGCCGTATCTACCGAGTTCGATGATGAAACAGCAGCAACCGCCATAGACGGTATTGCTGATCGCGAAGACAACTTCGCAGTCGCAGCGTTGGACACTATCTATGCCAGCACTGACAACATACAACGCAAGTTAGCCGCGCTGGATGGGCTCGGCGATACTGAAACACGGCAAGCGGTGGAGTATCTGACTCAGATTATCGGACAAGAAGAAGACCCTCAGCTTTTAGCAGGGGCCGTACGCGCGCTGGGGGACACCGAGCATGTACTTGCTATCCAGCCGGTGCTTACAACCTACCGCAACTCTGACAATGAAATGGTGCGCAATAGTGCTATTCGAGCATTACGACGCCTTGAAGACTACCCGCAGGCAATAGAGGCCATGTTGGAAATTCTGGAAGATCGTCTTAATGAGGTGAGTGATAATCAATGAAAAAACTAATTTGCATCGTAGCTCTGACTACACAAGTTTGCATTGCTGGTGCAGCCGGTGCGCAAACTGTTCTTGAGAAGCCCGCGTCGATCTCATCGCTTACGGATGCCTGGCAATGGGGTGTCGAACAGGCTCAAGACCAATCGGCTGCCTGGGTTGCTTATGGTTTCTCAGCCTTGTTAGATGAAAAACTACAGGTTGCACTCTCTTCTCGACACGAGCACTACATCGAGTGGAACCGGGCCAGCAGGAATCGCTGGTGGGGTGAGTGGTACTCTTCCAATCAGTCTGGATGGCAAAACAAACACTCTTTAGCTGCATTGCAAACCGGCAATGCCAGCACGCAGATGGATTATGTCGTTCAACACGAATTATTGTTTCTCGCACGCTTTGTCGATGGCGAAGCTGAAGCACTTCATGTGTTACCACAAGATGCCCTGATGAATTGGGGGAACACATCTGTTTACTGGCTGGGAGAGTTCAGCGAAGAAGAGAGTTTTCAGCATCACCTACAACTTCTTGCAACATCGGAATCAGAGTCCATCCGAAGGACTCTTGTTCGTAGTCTTGGTCTGCATGATAGCCAGGAAAGAAACGGCACGTTAGTTGGCCTGATCGAAGATGAAAATCAGGCCAACCTGCAGTGGGCGGCAATTGAAAGCCTGGCCATGAGAAAGTCGCCGCAAGTAGCGGCCTTCTTGACTGACATTGCTCGCGACGAGAATGCAGATCTCAGTGCGCGTCGCATTGCGATTTCCGCACTGAGCCGTTATGACACGCCTGCAAATATTCAGCTTCTCGCCGAGCTAAGCACTCAACTGAATCCTCAAGCTGTTCGGCGCGAAGCAGTTGAGTCCCTGTCGATAATGCCTGGTGACACCAGTAGTGAAATCCTTCGCGAACTCATTGCTGTCGATGATGATCGCCATGTTGTGATCGAAGCCTTGTCAGGTTTGTCCATACGTCCAGGGGAATTTGAAACCATTGCAGACGTTGCCGAGTCGAATCGCGATGATCATATTCGTGAAGTGGCAATGGAGTTAGCCGCGGACATGGATGGCGAACGTGCATTCCCACTCTTGCAGGACCTGTTTGAAGACGACCCCAATCGTGATCTGCGCGAAGAAGCATTACAAGCAATGGACAACGTGCCGAGTGAGTTAGCAATTCCGTATCTACTGGAAGTGGCAAATGCCGCAGGCCGCTATGACGGTGAGATGCGAGCCGAAGCTGTAGATACCCTGGCAGAATTCGATGCCAGTCTGGTGCTCGACGATCTGAATCGTTTGGCATGGAGTGACAGCAATGAAGATGTCAGGGAAGACGCAGTTCGAGCGATGGCGGATCTGGATGATCCTGCGGTAGGCAACTTACTCCTCGATATAGCGCGCAATCATCCGAGCAACCACACTCGAAGGGAAGCTTTGGATGAGTTAGAAGACCGCGTACTCTAGGATTTCCAACCAAAACCCCCTGAAACAACCAGCGGACTGAGTTGTAACATTTCAGTCCGCGATTCGTCTCCCTGGTATGCTTAAAAAATAAGCGAATTGGCTTCGCTCCAAATTCGTGTGTAAGTCCTACTAACCAGCCGGCAAATTAAAATAACGGGAGCTCACTGATGAAAGTCCGACCGTTCTTGTTCCTGACACATACTTTCCTGCTCTGCATAGCTACCACAGCTAATGCTCATCACTCCAGTTCCACCTACAACCTCGAGGAAACTGTGCAGATTGAAGGCGTCGTGACTCGAGTACAGTGGGTAAATCCTCATGTTTTCATCTATGTCGACCAGACCACTGAAGAGGGACAAGTTCTGAATTGGGCAGTGGAAGGCGTGAACCCTGCGGGTCTTAGAAAGGTAGGATGGTCCAGAGACACTCTCAAAATGGGTGATGTGATACAGGTCGTTGGAAGTCCTAGCAAAAACATGACTTCACCAGGCATTTTTCCCGAAACGATTTTTCACCAGGGAAGGAAACTCTTTGATGAGGAGGAATTTTTCTCCGGGATTTTTCAAGTAGAAGTAGCCGTATCTGGTGCTACTAGCCTGGCTGGCGTTTGGGAGAATCCATTAACGCCAGCCGTGATCATTCCAAAAGAAGTCGACACTGATTTTCAGCCAGGGATTGGGCTTCATGATGTCA
>JAKSCP010000105.1 GCA_022360535.1 Pseudomonadales bacterium
AAGCGCTTAACTGCTTTCATAAGACCAACATTGCCTTCCTGAATCAGGTCGGCTTGAGAAAGACCATAACCGGAATAGGTTTTGGCCATGTGCACCACAAATCGGAGGTGCGCCATGACCAATTGGCGAGCAGCATCTACATCATCTTCATAGTAGTACTGCTTGGCCAATTCGAGTTCCTGCTCGGGCGTCAGCACAGCAATGCTGTTGACCGACGCAATATAAGCAGTCAAATCGCGACCCGGAGTAGTCGGGTCGATAACTTGTAAACTCTTACCTGTGCTCATGGTTTCTATTCCAAATTCCTCGACGTCTGTTCGTAAAGTCATTACGTCATACAGACCCAATTATAGCATTTATCCTTCCCAGGCGCCATCCGGAGAGTCAGTGCAGATGGCTGGAACGCCCGCCATTGCTGGCGTGTAGGAAGTTTAATCTACCTTATATTGTGCCCTATTTGTTATTACGACAGATTGATTCAAATCGACTACTCTACTTGGGGGTTAGCCGATGAAAATTCAAGCCCGGGCCTCAATAAAACAGCGAAGTTCGCTTAAAGGCTCACAAAGTAAAGCCTTTATGGCTCAATTGTCGCTATATTCCGGTAACTTGCAACTAATGCCGCAAGCCAGCCAATGCCCCCACCGGTCAGCACTAAAGTCAGGTATTGCAGGGCATCGAGTCCGTTAAGCCGCCAGTTGCCGCCGAATAACTCACTCAACTCCGCCACAGCGGTCGCCAGATTCAGCCCCATAAGTCCAATCAGCAAACAGGCACAGAGACCTCCGGTGAGCCCCAGCATTAGACCGGTGTAAAGAAACGGGCGGGCGATGTAACTGTCACTGCCCCCAATAAGCTTGATGACCTGGATTTCCTGGCGTCGATGCTCGATCAATAATTTGATGGTGTTGCCAACAATAGTGAGCAATCCCACCAGAACCACCAGGGCTAGGGCGCGGCTCAGCAGCGCCAGCAAATCAGAGAGAGCCTGCAGACGTTGCAGCCAAAGGCGGTCTAATTGCACCAGCTCAACACCCTCCATCGTTTCCAACTCGAGGATTAGATTCCCGATTTCGGTATCGTCATCCAGTTGTGGACTCACCACGAAAGCCGCTGGTAACGGGTTGTCGGGTAAACTGGTGAGCAAATCACCTAACTCCGCAGAGCGACTAAAACTTTCCATGGCCTGTTCTTCGGATATGTATTCAACAGATTCCGGGCCGAATCTTGAAAGTAAGTATTCACTTACTTCTTGTTCGTTGATGTCTGAAATGCTGCTTTGCAGGTAGACCGTTAAGCGCGTGTTGTCGGCAGCACCAGCTAATCCGGCATTGAGATTGCTATTGAGCAGATAGAGCAGAGCCGGCAAGAACAAGGCAATGGCAATAACCAGGACTGTAATGCCACTGGAAAGGGGTGAGGCTAGCAGTCTCCGCAGGCTTTCTCTGGCTACCTGTCGATGCAATTGCAGCCTTTGATTGCCAGCGGACGGCTGAGACCTTGTTCGCTTTCGCTTAACGGTCACCGATTAATTTTCCCTGTTCAAGAGTGAGTGTGCGGCAGTTAAGCCTGGCAATAAGCTCACGGTCATGACTGGCCACTAGCAAACACACACCCACACTTTGAAATTGTTGGAAGACTTTCATGACTTCATTGGAAAGCTCTGGGTCCAGGTTACCGGTAGGCTCGTCCGCGAGAATAATACGTGGCCGGTTCACAACAGCCCGGGCAATGCCGACCCGTTGCTGCTCGCCCCCAGACAATTTTTCAGGCATTAATTTTTCTTTCTGCAGCAGACCGACTTTGTCCAGGGCTGCCCTGACTCTCCTCTGCGTGTCCTGATAAGGGAAGCCGGCAATCTGCAGCGGCAGCGCAACATTGTCACCTACGGTTCGATCAAACAGCAGTTGGTGATCCTGGAACACCGTGCCAATCTGTAACCGGTGTTTGGGAATCTTTGCCTTGGCCAGACGGTTGAGATTGATGCCATCTACCACTACCTGGCCATTGCTCGCTCTCTCCATGGCGAGTATGAGTTTGAGTAGGGTGCTCTTACCGGCACCAGAGTGACCGGTGACGAATGCCATTTCGCCTTTGGCGACATCGAAGCTCACCTGGCTCAGCGCATCCCTGCCGACTTCATACTGTTTGCTGACATTATCAAACTTGATCATGTAGCGATTTGTTTGGGGTGCTAGTCAGAAAACAGCGCATCAATAAATTCATGCGCATCGAAAGGCCGCAGATCATCCACTTGTTCACCAACGCCGATGAATCGAATTGGCAAGCCAAGCTTTTTAGCCAGGGCGAATACAACGCCACCTTTGGCGGTGCCATCGAGTTTAGTCAGGGTAATGCCGGTTAACTGCGAAGCTGAGTTGAAACTCTCCGCCTGACTCACGGCGTTTTGCCCGGTAGTTGCATCCAGCACTAACATGACTTCGTGTGGCAGATTTTCATCTTGCTTGCGCAAAACACGGACAATCTTCTCCAGCTCATTCATGAGATTGTCTTTGGTATGTAAGCGGCCCGCAGTATCAGCGATGAGAATATCCATGGACTTGGCGCGCGCTGATTGTAAGGCATCGAAAATAACCGAAGCGCTGTCACTGCCAGTTTGCTGTGCAACCACCGGCACATTATTGCGCTCGCCCCACACTTGCAGTTGTTCAACAGCGGCGGCGCGGAAGGTATCACCGGCGGCTAACATCACCGATTTGCCCTGCGCTTGAAAACGCTTGGTCAGTTTGCCGATGGTTGTTGTTTTCCCGACGCCATTCACACCGACAATCAAGATGACGAAAGGGCCATCTTGAGTTTTGATCTCAAGCGGTTGATTGCACGTTGCCAGAATGTCTTCCAGTTCTTGTTTCAGGCCGCCCATGAAGCTTTCAGCATCGGCAAGTTGTTTGCGGTCCAGCTTCTGCTTCAGGTTGCCTATCACTTGATCCGTTGCTTCCAGACCTACGTCTGCAGACAGTAGTTGAGTTTCCACATCATCCAGTAGTCCCGCATCAATGGTTTTCTCACCAAGCACCAGAGACTGCAGACCCTCACTGAACCTGCCGCGAGTGCGACTCAAGCCATTTTTGAGTCGTGCGAAAAAGCCAGTACTTTCGACTGACTCCGCTTCCAGTTTGGTGGAGGAGTCCTTTTCTTTCTTACTAAATCCGAACATGCTTTCTGTACTGCTTAGTGAGGGCTTGATATCTGCTGATGCGGGCTGTGTATGCTATCACCCCAGGCTAGTCGGATACATATTGCTACTAGTCTCGGCTTGAAATGGGGATTTCAGACATTTGGGAATAGTTGGGAATAGGGAAATAGGAAATAGATAGTGCCCGAAACCAGCGCATTGCATATCATCTTGCCGCTCCGTTTACTCTGAAAATAATACGCATGACCAAGCGATCCCATCGTGGCAAAAGCAACCAACTTCGAATTATTGGCGGAAGTATGCGTAGCCGAATCCTCCGATTTCCGGATGCAGATGGTCTGCGACCAACCAGTGATCGTATTAGAGAAACACTTTTTAACTGGTTACAAAATGATATCTCTGGTTCGCGTTGTCTCGATCTATTTGCTGGTAGTGGTGCGCTCGGCATCGAAGCCCTGTCGCGCGGAGCATCCGAAGTCCAGTTTGTTGAGAGCAACCAACAGGTCGCTGCGGCTTTGCAAGACAGCCTGGACGAACTTGCCCAGGATGCTGCCAAACTGGATGTGACAACCGCGGAGAAATGGATTGCAGCCAATCAAAACGCCGGAGCTTTTGATATCGTTTTTTTGGATCCGCCTTTCGATAGAGGCCTTGCTAATGACATTTGTCAGGCGCTGGTTAAATTCAGTCTTGTGCAAGAGAATAGTCTTATTTATTTAGAGGATAGTAGCCCAAGTAATCCAGGTGAGCTTCCGGAAGATTTTGCGCAATTGAGATCCAAGCAGGCTGGACAAGTAAGTTATGCTCTTTATCAATACCAGGGGAATTTGTAGGGCACCTGGCACCTTATGACGAATTCGGTAGTGGATCAAAAATTCAAACCCGCTTTCTGGTTGCCAGAAGGACATTCGCAAACACTGTGGCGCAAGTTCGCCGGTGCCGAGATGGTCCCTCATCATCGAGAACGTATCGAATTAAGCGATGGCGATTTCATCGACCTTGATTGGTCACTTCGCAATTCAAATGGCGATCAATCACCTGCGCCAAGTTCAACCATAGTTCTCATTGTTCATGGTCTTTGTGGCTGTTCAGAGTCGTCCTACGTGCTGGCGTTGCAGCAACAACTGAACACCGAGGGTATTACCAGCGTCGTGATGAATTTGCGAGGCTGCAGTGGCGAAGTGAATAACAAAGCACGCACCTACCATTCCGGAGTATCAGATGACCTGAATGAAGTGTTCACGAGCTTGCAATCCCGTTATCCGTCACATCAGTTTGTTGTCATCGGTTATTCGCTCGGAGGCAATGTGCTCCTCAAATGGTTGGGCGAGTGTGGGCAGAGCAAAGCAGCACAGCAACCCAGCAAGGCTATCGCCGTTTCAACACCGTTTACCCTGGCCCATTGTTCACGGGCTATGCTGCAGGGGTTTTCTCGAATCTATGGTCGCTATTTTACGCGGCGGCTATTGGAGAGTTTGGAAGCCAAGAAACAATATTTCCTTGGCATCGGTGAAACCGAAGAGTTGGATAAGCTGAACGCTCTGGGCGATACCAGTTCAATCAATTCTATCTGGGACTTTGATGATCGAATTACCGCACCCTTACATGGTTTTGCGGATGCTGAAGACTACTACCAGCGCTGCAGCAGCATAGGATTTCTTGCGACTATTAACACCGAAACGTTGTTGATTCAAAGTCTGAATGATCCCATGATTCCAGCCAGTGCATTGCCGAAGCCAGACCAGCTTTCCGACTCGGTGAGTTTTGAGCTGCAAGACAATGGCGGACATGTGGGCTTTGTTGCTGGGCTCAGAAAACAATGGCTGGAAGAGCGAATCCTGCGTTTCATCTCGTCCAACTAACAGCGCTCAATTTATTCCCGGCACTCGATTGTGAGGGTTAGGCCATTTCGCTAGAATGCGAGCTGCAAATTTGCAGGCAAGATATACCGCAGATGTAAAACAATGAAAATTGCAGTTTATCCAGGCACTTTTAACCCGATAACGAATGGTCACACCGACCTGGTCGAACGGGCATCCCGCTTGTTTGACAAGGTAATTGTGGCAGTGGGCACCAATATTCAAAAACACGGCACCATGCCAGCGGAGACACGCGTCGCCCTGGCGAAAGAGGTGCTGGCACACATTGATAATGCTGAAGTGCGTTCCTTCGACACGCTGCTCACAGAATTTGTTAAGTCATGCGATGCCAATATTATTCTGCGTGGCCTGCGTACGGTTGCGGATTTCGAATATGAGTTTCAGTTGGTTGGCATGAATCGCGTGTTGGAACCGGAAATTGAAACTGTCTTCCTGGCACCAGCAGAGCATCTGTCCTATATCTCATCAACGCTGGTCAGAGAAATTGCGTCTTACGGTGGCGATATCTCCAAGTTCGTGCATCCTGCCGTGGCTCAGGCCATCAAGGATCTCTGATTTACTTTTGAGATCTACTTCTGGCACTCACTGCAGTAAACAGTGCTGCGTTGCCCTAATCGGATTTCTTTTAAGACTGTCTTACAGCGTTTGCAGTTCATCTCGCCTCGACCATAGACAAACAGTGATTGTTTGAAGTAACCCGGCTCACCGCTGCTGTTGGTAAAGTCTCTAAGGGTCGTTCCGCCGACTTTGATTGCATTCCCAAGAACATCTTTAATGCAATCGGCAAGCGCTATATAGCGTTGTTTCGAAATGCGGCGGGCTGCTCGTTTTGGATGAATCCCTGCCAGAAAAAGCGCTTCATTGGCATAGATATTTCCAACCCCTACAACCACCTGGCTATCCATTATAAATGTCTTTACGGGCGCACTGCGGGCGCGACTTTGCTGATATAGGTAGTCACCATCAAAATCGTCGGTGAGAGGTTCCGGCCCAAGATGCTGGATAAGTTTGTGTTCTTCGATAGCGCCGCTGTGCCAAAGCAAGCAGCCAAAACGTCTGGGGTCGGTGTAGCGTAGTAGCTTCTTCGAACCAAGCTCGAAGTCGAAATGATCATGTTTGCTTGCAGCAGTTCCACTGTCCACGATACGCAGACTGCCAGACATACCAAGATGTATCAGTGCAGTCGCAATTGAACAATCCAGTAGCAGGTATTTACCCCGTCTTTTCACGGAACGAATCGTGTTACCAGGTAAGTCACGTACCAGTTCTTTGGGAATAGGCCAGCGCAGGCTTGGCTGTCTGACAACCACCTTGGTAACAACTTGCTGCTGGACATGGGGTGCAATACCCCGCTTTGTAGTTTCTACCTCTGGGAGTTCTGGCAAAGCAGTGACCTGGTCGTGAATCGTGTTGCAGTGTTGAACGACAACTAGAGAAGTGATGAGTAATTTACGGCTGCAGTTATAATCGTTTCATTAAACGATTGAAAGTAGGGACGGTTTGTCGAATTCAAAGATTCTGTTGGGTGTTGATGCGGGTGGAACGTTTACTGATTTCGTTTGTTTGGTTCTGCAGGACGAAACAAACGCCATCGAAGTTACGCTGCATAAAACCTTGTCCACCCCCGACGCTCCTGAGAGAGCCATACTGCAGGGCATTGCGGACCTGGGTCTGAATGACAATCTAAAAGACGGCGGCTTGCAGGTGGTGCATGGCAGTACAGTGGCAACCAATGCCGCGCTGGAAGGCAACACTGCGCGCACTGCCTTTGTGACGAACTATGGGTTCGGCGATTTGCTTATGTTGGGTAGACAGACTCGCCCGGCGCTATACGCCCTGGAGTTTCCACCAATTTCTCCCCCGGTTGCTCCCGAGCTCTGTCTGGAAACCGGTGGGCGACTCTCCGCCGAAGGTACCGTTTTGGAACCGCTTGAAGCGGAAGAGCTGACCATACTTCTACAAAAGCTCGAAGAACTAAAACCGCAAGCAGTGGCAGTGACCTTACTGTTCTCTTTTCTTGACGATCAATACGAAAGAGAAATTGAATCAGCTATTAGAGAGACGAAACTCACTGCTCACGTAAGCCGCTCTTCGGCGGTGCTTCCAGTTTACAAAGAATACGAACGCGGAATAGCGACCTGGCTTAATGCAGCCCTGGGTCCTGTCGTGCAGGGTTACCTGTCACGACTCCAATCTCAGCTAGCAAACTGTCCTCTGCAAATCATGCAATCCAGTGGCGAAACCATTGCCGCGGAAAAAGCAGCAGACGCGGCTGTGCACCTGTTGCTATCCGGCCCTGCTGGCGGCCTTACCGCCATCAAGTATCTCGGAGAACAAATTGGAGAAAACAAACTTATCAGTTTTGATATGGGTGGTACTTCTACCGATGTCGCGCTACTGGAAGGGGAGATAGGAATTACCACAGAGGGCAGAATAGGTCGCTATCCCATGGCTGTGCCTGCGGTGGATATGCACACTATTGGTGCGGGAGGAGGATCAATCGCATTTGAAGACAGCGGTGGCATGCTACAAGTCGGCCCCCGGTCGGCAGGTGCCTCCCCAGGACCAGCCTGTTACGGACAGGGTGGGGAGCAGGCGACTGTCACCGATGCCAATGTGGTTCTGGGTCGACTGGTTGCCGATGTGAACCTCGCGGACAGCTTGCAGCTTGATGCTGACAAAGCGCGAACCGTGGTGGGAAAGCTGGCTGATCGAATCGGCCTGTCTGTCGAGGACACTGCGTTGGGAATTGTCGATATCGCGAACGAACATATGGCAAAAGCGATCAGGGAAATTTCAGTGAATCGTGGACACGATCCCAAAGAATTTGTGCTGACCAGTTTCGGTGGCGCTGGTGGCTTGCATGTCTGCGCACTGGCAGAAGCAATGCAGATGCATCGTGCCATCGTGCCTGCCAGGGGTGGTGTCTTGTCTGCACTGGGGATGTTGGTTGCCACACCTGGGCGGCAGTTTACACGTACAGTTGGAGTAAACTCGTCAGAGATTACCGCTGCCGAGTTACAGCCTGTGTTCATGGAGCTTGAGCAACAAGGGCGCGACGAACTGGCAGCGGAGGGTCTGGCTGCCGCCGATCTGAAGGCAGAGCGCAGTGTCGACATGCGCTATGCAGGCCAGTCTTACACCTTGAATGTGCCGTGGACTGATGTGGCAGCTGCAAAGACTGCGTTTAGTACACTGCATAATAAGCGCTACGGCTATGCCCTGAGCGCAGAAGTGGAGATTGTGAATCTCTGTGTGCACATCAGCGAAGCACAGCATCATATTGAGTTTCCCAGTGCAGTTACTTCTGGTGAACGCTGCAATAATCTCCGACAGACTAAGGTCTATGCTTGTGCTGAGTCAGCAAAGTTAGCCGATCGGGCAGAACTGCAGGTAGGGGTCAAGTTCTCGGGACCGATGGTGATTACTGAATACTCAGCGACAACTTACGTGGCGCCAGGATGGGACGTGAGCCTGGATAAGTGGGGGAACTTGATACTGAAACGAAACAACGAAGAAGTCGGATAGGCGCTAACAAGTTCTTATCTGACTCTAGTGGGCGCTGAACTGAGCGCTGATCTTGTCCCGCCCACGGGGCGTACAGTTCTACTCACACTGCAGTATTATAGAAACTCGATAAGGTCAGTGAGTTTTCGTTTCATCACACGTTTTATGCAAATCGGCAATCCTTCGAAAAATTCTGCGCTCCTATTCGCACTGCTGACCGGCATTGCGTTCACCCCTGTCATTTTTGCACAGGAAGATACAGATACAGTAGAAGCCACTGACGAGGTCACAGCGGAGGCAGAAGTCCCAGCGCGATCTGGAGAAAGTGTGGTCTATGTGGGAATACCTTTTGTTTTTGAAGCGGGGACGGACCCTGTCTTACCTGAGCTGGAAACTACTCAACAGCAAGAACAGGCGCCTGACGAGTTAACAGCGCAGAGCATTAGTGAATACGAAGTCACTCTGCAAGCAATCGAAGACACCGGCGGCGTCTGGGATCCCCAACTCATCGAGCAACTAACGGCACAGGGAAGTTTGTTGCAGCAGCAAGGCGATCACGCAACGGCAGTAGCAACTTTTGACCGAGCAATGCACGTTGATCGTATTAACTACGGGCTGCATACCACCGAACAGATTCCCATTGTGGAGGAACTCATCGAGAGTTACATGGCCATGGAGGACTGGGACAACGCGGACCTGTACTACAACTATCTTTTCTATATTCAGCAAAAAGCCTACGGCTCTGAAGATCCTCGTATGATCCCGGTACTGGCGCAATTAGGACAATGGCATTTGCAAGCGTTCAACATTGGCTTTGGCGAGACGCTTGGTCTGCATCTCAGTAATGCGCAAATCTTATTCGACGCGGCTGTGAGGATGGTGGGCTTACATTTTGGGCGACAGGACGAGCGTTTCGTTTCCTATTTGGGCAACATTGCCGATTCAGCCTATTTGGTGGCGAGCAACCCGGACCTCATGTCCGAGATTAATCGACCGGACTTTCGAAGCAGTCAGGACATACTGGCCGCCCGACTCAATCAGCGCTCGGCGATGACACCGGCAGGATTCAGTGCAGGTGAAGCCGCTCTGCAACAAGTCGTGGCTGTGCACGAGGAGTTGTCAGACGATCCTTACCAAATCGCGGAAGCCTATGCCAATCTCGGTGATTGGTACCTGTTGTTCCAGCAGCGTCGCGTCGCTGAAGAACAGTATCTGCGTGCATGGAATTTATTGGCCGCCGAGGAGAACGGGGAGGAGATGCTGGCGCGTTTGTTTGGACAGGTGACCCCCATTCCCACATTCAATACCGAGCCGCGATCGGTGTTCCGTGGTGGCTCTGATCGCCCGGCGCTGGGGGAACTAACGGAAGAATTTGTAGATCTCAGTTTCAACGTGACACGTAGTGGAGAAGTGAGGCGAGTCACAGTTCTCGGTGAAGAGACTGCTGAGAATTCCGGTCAGGTGGCTAGAGTAGTAAGAGAATTGAGACGAATTTCGTTTCGACCGCGGGTGCAGGACGGTGTTGCAATACCGTCTGATAACAACCTGGCTAGAGTCCGGTTTTGGTACTAATTTTAACCGGTTAGAGGTAGCATCGAGTCTAACCTTGCTCTATCGTTAAGCGAAGATTAAGGGGTTTTTTTCTACTCTGACGTAGAACATATTGCGGGCTGAATAGCGACTAGGGGTGGCCGCTTAAATTTGGCAAAATTGCTCGTAAATTGCGCCGAATTGTCGCCATTTCCGTTTAAAGCTCAATTAACAGCGGTATTTGTTGAGCTCAAAACAGCCAGCCGTGCTAACTGCAACCCAGTACAGAGATTTTTTGATGCAGCTATTGAGATTGGTAGTTCTAGGTGGAATCAGCTTGGCTCTGGTGTCGTGCGCGTCGTCACAGAGCAGCTCCAGTGCGAGTGTGCCAATGCCATCTTCAAGCAGTTCCAGCCCATCCAGTCCGAGCACGCCTTCTAGTTCGAGTAGCAGCAGTTCGCGCTCACAGCAAGGTACTCCGCAGCAACCGAGCCAGCAGTCCAGTAGTCAATCCAGCAGCCAGAGCAGCAGTTCCGGGGCCAGTTCTGCATCACAAGGGTCCCAATCAGCGAACTCCGGCGCGGCCGGGTCAATTCCAACGGCGAACTTTCCCAGCCAGAGCCAACAGCAAGGAGACGCCGCATCGCAAAGCTCTGCAGCACAGTCTGGTCAACAGGCTGGTGGTCAGGACAGCCGAGACAGCTCCTCACCAGGTGATCAGCAGCAGGGCCAACAGCAGGGTGGTGGTCAGTCATCCACTCAGTCTCAGGGCCAGGAGCCCGGGCAGAATGCAGGCAGCCAGTCGCGACTCCCCGGTGATCAGGGTGGTGACGGCCAAAACGGGCGCGATAGTTCCACGGGAGACCTTAATAATGGCCAAAGTGGGGCACAAGGCTCTTCCAGTGGTGGGTTAGGGTCCTCAGGTGGGGATTATGGGCTGGATACGCTGCCAAATGCTTTGCCAGGTGGGGCAAATCAACAGAATTCAACGGGATCAGGAGGTGCACAGCGTGACAGTACCACTGGTTCCGGGGCAGGCTCTCAGGTTCCTGCTGGCGCTGCTGGCGGCGGAGCTATCACCTCGGCAGAACGAGCTGCGATTCTCGATGAACGCTTGCGCAGAGGCTATGAAACCTTCGACGGGTTTATTCTCAGCGAACGTGAACGAGCGCAAACTGAAAGTAATGCCGCTGGCAGTGTCTCCCCGGGTGGAGACGGTGGTGGTGGGGGTGCCGGCGGCGCACAGAATCAGCCGCAAACGATGGAGCAAGCAAGCTCAGCTGCTACTGCAGGTGTTGCCGCTGCGGTCAGTCGACCTTCTGCGTCTTCAAGCCAGGAGAACACGGAAACGTTTCCGCCCCCCGACGATATTCCGAGCGGGCGTGATGATGACGTCGTAGCGAGACAGATTCGCGAAGCAGCAATGACAGAACCGGATCCGGAGTTGCGTGAAGCACTCTGGGAACAATATAGAGTCTATACAGGTATTGGTGAACAGCAATGAAGTTGCCTTTAAAGCAGATCCTGGGAATTCTTTTCGTGGCCTTGTTTACGACTGCGTGCGCCACCCACACCGTTAAGTCCACATCTTACACGCCGGTGGTACAGGACAGTCAAAATGTACCCGAGGAATTGTTGTTGGATGTGGGTATCACAGTTTTCGATCCTGGCCTGGACGAGTTAACGGACGATCAGGAAGAAGTCACCAATGGTCAGATTCGCGTTGCCGAATCTCGCTATGCGCCCTATCTGTTAGCGGAAACATTGCAGCGTTCGGCTAACTGGGGAATTGTGCGCCTGATGCCCAACGACACCAGTCCGATGGACGTGCGCGTCAAAGGCACAATTTTGGAATCCAACGGCGAAGCCATGACCATGCGCATCGAAGTGACTGATTCAAGGGGTCAACAATGGTTTACCAAAGAATACGAAGAAGTCATTAGCCAGTTCAGCTATGACCCACAGCAGCGCCAGAAGAGCGATCCGTTTCAGGTTATCTACAACAAGATAGCTAATGATCTGTTGGCCTATCGACAGCGCAATATCGAAGATGAAGAAATTCGCGAAATAAGAACAGTTTCTGAAATGCTGTTCGCACAACGATTTTCAGAGGAAGCATTCTCCAATTACCTGACCCAAGATGATGACGGTATGTATCAGCTGGTTTCCTTGCCCGCAGAAAACGATCCACTTCTTAATCGCATTCAGGATATCCGTGAACGCGATTTCATGTTTGTCGATACCGTGCAGGACTATTACGCAACGTACGTGAGGCAGATGCGTTTGCCTTATGACTCGTGGCGAGAACAAAGTTATCAAGCAACCATTGAGTTGCGGGACTTGCGCGATTCGGCAAGACGTCGATTCATTGCAGGTACAGCTGCCGTTATCGGTGGTTTGGCTGCAGCGACTCAAGGTGGTAACTATGGCACACAAGCAAGTGGTGCCGTGGGCGTTGGTGCTGGCGCCTATCTGATCAAGAGCGGATTCGATCGCCAGGCAGAAGCGCGGATGCACATGGAGGCCTTGGAAGAGCTTGGCCAATCCCTGGAAAATGCAGTCGCGCCGCAAGTGATCACATTAGATGATCGCACCATCACTCTCTCCGGTTCGGTTGAAGAACAATACGAGCAGTGGCGAGAAATTCTGGCAGATCTCTATGCCGCGGAATTAGGTCAGTTGTAAGAAACTGTTGTAAGGAACTACAGAGGCCCCGCGTTCGGTTAGTGTTGATCGCTACCGGCAGATCAGGACATGTCAGAAAACGAACTGGAAAACACAGAACAGACGACGCTGGACAATGCTGACGCAGAAGCGGAACGCATCGCTCAGCAGATCGCGCCCCCTAAGTCGGATAAACCTTCACCTCTAATGTGGCTGGGCCTTGGTGGTCTTGCCATTGTGGCCTTGTTGGTTATTTTCGTCTTGCCTTCGGTGGTTACCGAGTATGAGTTGCCCCTGGAACGGCGCGATGACAACGTCAGTGTGCCACTCACCACGTCAGTCGCTGAGCCTGAAGTTGCCATCTCTCCGTTTGAAGAAGCCCAGCGCGCTATCCAGCGCAAGGAAGCACAGGATGTCTTGGCCGAACTACTGGAGATACAGACTGAACTGGATGCCTTGGAGGTCAGTGAATGGGGTCAGGAGTCTTATGATGCTGGGCTAGAGGAAGCCTCCATTGGCGATGAGTATTACCGCACTCAGGATTTTGTGCTTGCCACTGAGTCCTATGCACGCGGGCGTGATGCACTGGCTGAGTTGTTGTCCACCACCGGCGATGTGCTGCAGCGCATATTGATCGATGGGGAAAATGCATTAGATGCCGCCGACTCTGAGTCTGCTCAGGAATCTTTCTCACTGGCACTAGTGCTGGACGCCAACAATGAAACGGCTCAGATAGGTCTGGAGCGGGCACAAGCCCTCGATGAAGTATCGGCCCTCTTAGTTGAAGCGGATGATCTTTTTGAGGATGGCGACCTTGAAGCTGCCAGAGATTTGTATCAGCGAGTGATCGAACTCGACAGCTATAACGAAATCGCCCCGGATAAAATCGCAGCCGTCGATGCGCAACTTGTTGAAAATGAGTTCTCGCGCATCATGTCTGAAGGCTATGCTTTTTTGGAAGCGGACGACCCCGAACAGGCTATTGCCACTTTCCAGCGGGCCGCGAATCTCGGCATCAATCAAGCCGAGGCGCAGGCAGCGATCGTGCAGACCGAGACCGAAGTCGCTAATGCCCAGATCAATGAGTTCCGACGTCAGATTGATGCCGCTGAGCAGTCAGAACGGTGGGCTGATGCCGTGGCAGCTTACGATGGTGTTATCGCCATTGATTCCAATCTCAGTTTCGCTACAGAAGGTCGGGTTTATGCCAATCAGCGCGCAAACCTGGACGCGTTTTTGGTCAACGCCATCAATAACCCAGAACGCTTTGCTGAAAATGAAGTGTTTGAGCAAACACGGGGTTACTACTTCACTGCGAGAGACATCCCAAACCCGGGTCCGCGCTTGGAATCTCAACTCGATGAGCTTGAACAGCTTTTGTTGAACTCTCAGAACCCCATCGAAGTTCAATTGGTCTCTGACAATCTTACCGACGTGACAGTGCTACGCATTGGCAACCTGGGTTTGTTCGAACAACAAACTTTGGCGCTTAAGCCTGGTCGCTATGTGGCGGTTGGCAAACGCATTGGTTACCGCGATGTGCGCGAAGAATTTACTGTAGGCTTTGGGCAAACACCTGAATCTGTTGTTGTTCGATGTGTCGAACGAGTAGTTGCCACTAGTGGGCGATGATGACATGGCAAACACAGACAACAACGCCCAAGATAATGGGGCACTTGACCCCATAATACCCATAGACTTTACTCCGCATGAAGTCAGCGAGAGTAAATTCACCTATAAATTTCACTGGTTCCATGCGGTTGTCGCCGTATTCGTCCTGGTATCGTCAGTATCAGGATGGTTTGTTTTGACTGCCAGATCAGTCTTTGTCGAAGTCGATCCCATAACCGCCAGTATTCAAATTGATGGCGGCCTTAACTTCCGCCTCGGTCAGCGCTATTTGATTCGCACCGGCTCCTACGAGATAAGGTTGCGAAACGAGGGTTATCACGACATGGTGACCCAGCTCCTGGTAGATACTGAGGCAGCGCAGACCCACCCCTTTACCATGCGCAGATTGCCCGGACTTGTCAGCGTAGCCACCTTGGAGATGGAAGGGGCGCGTGTGCAGATAGATGGTGTCGACATTGGAGAGACCCCCTTGGTCGATGTCCTGGTAGAGCCTGGAGAGCACCAGCTGACAATCAGCAACGAGCGTTATCTGGATTACGGAGCAACGATCGAGATCGAAGGCCGTTCTGTTCAGCAGAGTTTTGAGGCCACATTGGAACCGGCCTGGGCAACACTTTCCTTTACTACTGCTCCTCCCGGTGCAGACATCATCGTGGATGGAGAAACGGTTGGGGTCACACCTTTTAACGTGGAGATTCTACAGGGTGAACGTGATGTGACCCTGAAGCTTGCCGGGCATAAAGCCTGGCAAGAAGAATTTGATGTCATTGCCGGCGAAGACTTCGTTGTGCCGCCAGTAGAGTTAGAGCCGGCAGATGGGCTGGTGTTTATTCAAAGCAACCCGACCGAAGCCAGCGTCACTATCGGTGGAGAGTTTCAGGGCCTCACCCCGTTAGAGGTTGCACTTGCTCCCAATCAAAACCATGAACTTACTTTTTTCAAGAACGGGTTTCAGTCCACCAAGAGTTCCGTGCGGACTGCGCCCAACGAAGAGACGTCCGTACTGGTTGAATTGGCACCGGTCACCGCTAGCGTACAAGTGATAAGCGAACCCGCTGATGCGGAGCTTTACATCAATGGTGAGTTTCGTGGACTAGCCAATCAGACACTTGAGTTGATGGCGGTCAGTCAGCAGATTGAAGTGCGCAAAGAGGGCTTTGTCCCCTATAGCGCTGAGTTCACTTCCCGTCCCGGCCTGGATCAGATTATTCGAGTGAATCTTAAGTCAC
>JAKSCP010000256.1 GCA_022360535.1 Pseudomonadales bacterium
ATGGACTATTTCATCGGCTAATGGGTCGTTGACATGTGACTTAAAGGTCACATATAGTTCAGCACATGGACGACGTATTCAAGGCTCTGGCCGACCCCACAAGGCGCCAAATTCTGGACTCATTGAAAAATGAAGACGGACAGTCCCTGGGGGAGCTGGAAGCGCAGTTTCCTGATATCACCCGCTTTGCTGTGATGAAACACTTGAAGATTCTTGAGCAGGCGCAGCTACTCTCCACGCGCCGCGATGGGCGTCGCAAGCATCACTATCTGAATGCGGTGCCTATTCAGGAAATATCTGATCGGTGGATATCCCGCTTCGCGGCACCCTGGGCGCAGGGTCTTATCGATCTACGGGACGGTATTGAACAAGGAATGGGAAGAAAAAAAGCATGAAGCCAAAGCACGTCTATAACATCATTATCCAAACCAGTAATGCCCTGCTCTGGGATGCAATCACCAATCCTGAAATCACTCAGCACTATTTTTTCAATTTGCGCGTTGAGTGTGACTGGAATGAAGGAAGTAACGTCACCTACGTCGATCCCAACGGCGTGGACATCATTGCTGGCAAAATTCTCGAAGTAAATCCAATCACCAGAGTGGTCTACAGCTTCCGTGGTCATCGTGCAGAGAATGGTGAACGTGACCCTGATTCCCGTGTTTCGTTCGAAATTGAGGAACTGCATGCCAATGCCTGCAAACTCACCGTGGTGCATGATGAGTTCGAAAGCGAGAACACGACCTATACCAATGTGGGCGGAGGCTGGCCCACAATTCTTTCCGGCCTCAAAACCTGGCTCGAGACCGGCAAGCCTTTAATAGTAGAAGCAGACGACGTTGAATGTGGGGGATGAACCATGACGCAAGAAATCGTTAGTCAAGAAGAGTGGCTGAAAGCACGCCGAGAATTTATGGTTAAAGAGAAAGAGTTCACCCGACGGCGGGAAGAACTCAGCGCCGAACGGCGACAATTGCCCAAAGTAAAAATAGACAAGGACTACCGGTTTCAGGGTCCCAATGGCGAGCTGAGTCTTACCGACTTATTTGAAGATAAATCCCAGTTAGTTGTCTACCACTTCATGTTAGGCCCTGGCTGGGAAGAAGGTTGTCCAAGCTGTTCGTTCTGGGCAGACAACTATAATGGAACTGAAATTCACCTTGCCCATCGCGACATTAAACTGGCAGCGGTTTCCAGAGGACCCCTGGAAAACATCCTGGCTTACAAAGATCGTATGGGATGGGATTTCGATTGGTATTCCTCAGCAGACACCGATTTCAACTTCGATTTCGCCGTTTCCTTCACCGAAGAGCAACAGCAATCCGGTGATCTGAACTATAACTTCGGTACTATGCCCTTCCCCATGGAGGAAGGCCCAGGCTTCAGTGTGTTCGAAAAAGGCGAGGACGGCACCATCTATCACACCTACTCCACCTATGCTCGGGGCCTGGATATTTTCAACAGCGCCTATCACATCATGGACATGACGCCCAAGGGTCGTGATGAAGCTGAGCTTCCCTTCACTATGGCCTGGGTTCGGAGACATGATCAGTACGATGACTGAACACAACCGTAATTCAGATTAGCTTTGCAGAAGCTGACAATATGTTGCACTACATTAGCAAAACTGGCTGCTAGACTTCAGGTGTCAACCAATACCGAGTCGACAACGTGAGCATTAGTTATTCCGAAGTTCAGAAACTAAGCTATCTGGATGCAGTCATATTACATAGCCATGACCAAAGCCTGTATCTCGTCTCCGTAATCATCAAAGGCGAGGAACACTATGTGAAGGATAAAAAAGGGATCTTCCTGAAATCGTTCAACAAGCTGGAATTACAGACTAAATTTTCCAACCTGCAAGTTGGCAAAGTGCTATTAAGGCACCAGAGCCCCTATGATGAGATGATCGGCCTGCCTCAGAGCTCCAGTGACAATACGCTGGAAGTGGAGTTAGGCGGTGAACAATATGCTTCACCGCCAGACAGAGCTGAAAAGATTCACTAATAAAGTCAGAATAACCTGTTACCGCCGGCACTAGCAGTAGGCAGTTGAAGAAAACTCATAATCTCCCTTGGAGATAAAGCCCTCTAATTCATAATTTTTCAAGGGATCCGCGAAAAATTCTCCCAGTCCGGAAGTACAACCACACCCGTATATAAACTCAAATGTCGCTTCATTGTCGACCCCTTCTGCCCGCGTAAGCAGACCTTGTTTTGTGCACATGGAGATCAACGTACTTACATTGAACTCTGCTTCTACTTTTCCAGGCACATTGCTAATCAACGATTTACTCAGTCTCAACTCGTTAACGGGTAGATGCAGCAAACGTTCGAGTTCGGGAGTTTCTGGATTACTCACTGCTGCCGAGATGTTGAACCCATTGATTCGAAGGCGCGTGAGGACATCCAGTACCGTAGTATCTCCACTTAACACCTCAGATTCGGAAATACCTATGGTGATACGACCAGGTGCCAGGCCCCATTTTTTCGTCAAATTCATCACATAACTCGGGAGGCTGCTGTCACGAAACAATAAGTCGTCGAGGCGAATACTCAATCCAAAATCCAATCCCTGCTGCAACCAGTTTTTATAAGCCTTCATGCTCATCTCCAACACCGCATGACCATACTCCGAAACCATAGCCGCAGTTTCCAGCCTCGGCATGTATTGCCGTGGCGTTATAAACGATGTGCCAGCCTGCCCATACCAGTTTACACAGACGTCTACATCTGACACTCCCTGACCAGCCAGTGATTTAATGGCCATGCAAGGTTGGAACAGGATACGAAACTCACCAGCACCAAACAGATCCTGGAATGCAGCGGAAGTAAATCGACAGGAAGTGTCAGCCTCATCGAGCAAAGCCTTCTCAACATCCTCAATCAAAAAAGGCTTCTTCAATGTTCCGACGATGTTCAGATGATGCAATCTGCCTACTTCACCGGCCGACGCGAGAGTCGTTTTGTCGACTCCACTGATCAGTATGATTTTTGCCTTACATCCAGCTTCTGCCAGAAAGTGTAAAACTTCGACTCCATCATACCCAGGAAGCATTAAGTCCAAAAATATGATGTCAGGTTGAAAGTTTCGATAAGTACAACCGATAGAGTCAAAGTCGTATACGCAGTTGACTGCAAAGTTCATTTCTTTGGATATCGATTCAATAAGATCTGATACCCCTTCATCATCATCAATAATGAGCAGTTTGGGTGAATTTGCTTCTATAGGAACGACATTCATGAGGCAACCTTGTCTATTAGTGAGTGTGCTACTTTGGGAAGTTCGTTTGTATCATAGGGTTTGGGAACACAGATTATGTTCCCCGATTTAGGTATGCTGTCTTTAAGGATTTGCTCTGTGTATCCGGTAGCTAACAGAATCGGGGCATTCGGCTTCTTCTTCAAAATACGCTTCGCCATTTCAATTCCAGTCATACCCCCAGGCATAATAATGTCTGAAAACACCAGGTCGATTTCCGGATGATTTTTAAACTGTTGCAATCCGGAGTGGCCATCTTTGGCAGTCACCACTTCAAATCCAGCGTCTACCAACATATGAGCGGCAACGCTGCGAACGTTATCGTCATCTTCTACTACCAGAATCGTGCCTTGATACTTGGCGTCCTGCTCAAAGCTTGGAATCTGTTTGGTCACAATTTCCTCAGTAGTTGCAGACGGCACATACAACTTAAAAACCGTTCCTTTTTCCAGTTCACTACTAACGGTTATGTTGCCCCCGGACTGCCTGAGGAAACCGTAGACTGTACTTAGACCCAGTCCTGTTCCCTGGTCGGTACGTTTAGTAGTGAAGAATGGCTCGAAAATCTGAGCCTGAACTTCCGATGACATACCTGTACCGCTATCTTCAACAGTAAGTTCAATATATTCAGCCCCGCCATTTCCTTCCACCGCAGCCCAGTCCGGCACGGCTTTGGAGGCAGATATCGTGAGTGTTCCACCATCTGGCATAGCGTCCCGGGCATTCACGCATAGGTTAAGTATGGCGTTTTGAAGCTGAGTTTTATCTGTAACTGCGAAACAGTCTTCGTCAGACAAGTTCAGTTGAAACTGAATGTTCTCCCCTAGAATTCGCGTTAAGAAACTCTTTACGTCCAGCAATAGTGTGTTGACGTCGTGCGTCTCAAGGGTGAGTTTTTGTTCCTTGGAAAATCCCAGAAGCCGATTGATTAAATCTGCACCACTACGCGCCGCATTCATAATCTTGCTGATCAGATCCAACATTCGGGCATCGGTTCCAGCCAGTTTTCTCAAGAACTGGAGGTTGCCCATTATCACTGTCAGCAAATTGTTAAAATCATGGGAGACGCCGCCAGTGATTCTCCCTATCGCTTCCATTTTTTGGGATTGAATCAGCAACTCTTCCATTTCTTTTTGCTTGGTAATATCTGAGAAGCTAACAACAGCACCGATAATCCTGCCTTCTTTATTAATAGGCCAACAGGAAAACCGCACAGGCAGTATCTTTTCATTACGGCCAATGAACTCGCTTTGAATGCCGTTCGAGGACGTACCCTTCTGATAACAGGCAGTGAAAGCATTTGACCATTCAATGAACAAGTCTGCATTCACTCCTCTGCGACGAATTAGTTTTATGGCTCTTTCACCAACAATATCGTCTTCGTTGTAGCCAAGAAGATCTAGCGCCGATGTGTTAATAAACGTTATCTTTCCGATACTGTTTATTCCAAAGATTCCTTCTTCGATTGATTCAAGCAAAAGCAGCCTTTCTTCCGCTGCAGCCTGTAGCTTCTTATCCGCATGCACCTTATCCTGTATAAGATCCTGCTCACGTAGACGACGCTGTACTAACTCCGACTCTCTATTTTTTAACCGCCTCCTATCAAGTTTTAAATCTTTCTCAAGATTTGTGTATGCATGCTCAAGTGAAAATCCGCGATTTAATTCGTGACCAATATGCAGCGCTAACGGAATGATAAAAAGGACATACGCAACGAAGGCTCCCGCTAACACTGAATGGGCGCTAATTCCCTCAGAGATCAGAAAAGCAAGAGTTATTACTATAGGCGAGGCAATAAAAGCGAAAAACACACGCTTGATGATAGAGAGAGATGCCGCGGCTCCAGCTAATACTCCACATTGCCACAATACGACCAATCCATATTCCACCGAGCCTGCCTGCGGGGGAAGGAAAAACCAGATACAGGACCAGACGAAGCCACCTACTGTTGCTCCAACAAAAATGAAATACCAACGACTCCGCAGATGACTGAGCACTCGGTTTGGATGTCGGTTATGTCCATAGACAAACAGAGCGCGCACAAAACAACTAGTTGATAGCAAACCGTACCAATATGCAGGCAACCAACTGCCTGTTATTGCTACCAGCGCAATAAACAGATAGGTTCCAACCAACATATCAGCAAGAAGTATTAGCGGAAGCTTTCTAAGAGTTGAGTGTACCTGTATACGAGTTACTGCACTGCTCGAAAACAGTGCGCCTTCAGACTTTGCGTCAAAAGGAAACAAGTACCGCAAATTCCTGCTCGCCTTCATAAACTAGCCACACCTTACCTACCGGGAATCAACAAGGCTCCTGCCTGAAAGAAAATTCCAAGCCGCTCTTTAAGAATTTAGAACAACGCGCACGTGGAATCTTTAAGAACGCTTAAAAAGCATGAGCTAGTTCACATTGCCATCCTCGTTCCTACAGGCTCATACACCGCACCCTTGGTTCCCTCAGGAATATTAGCTATCAGGTCGTCAATAAAATAGATGACAAATCTCAAATCACCTTAAGAATAAGTTTGTCACGTATCCAGGTGACAGCATTGTAGGTATTTTCCTTACATTTCCCACAAGGATGTCTTATGAGCTATCTTGGTATATATCTGGATCAACTAATTGAGAAGAAACGACTCAATTCAGATACAGAGCTAGCCAAATTCCTACAAATATCCAGACAACACATGAGCCGAATCAGGAAAGAAGGTTCAATGAGTGATGAGAAGTGTATGGTGCTGGCGAAAGAGCTGGATATTAATCCGCTCGAACTTTTTGCATTAGTCCGAGCGAAAAAATCAAAAACTAAAGAAACAAGAGAAATCTGGATGCAATTGCATCGAGAGACCAAGCGAGTGAAAGCTTATATTTTACTTAACAGCAATGAGTAACAATAAATAAAACCGTTTACTGTCACGGCCTGTATCTACCTACTAAGTAACTCCTTGCCCAATGTGCCTCGGTCCACCCTATATCCAACGTCATGAATATATTCAGGACCAATCGAAGCCAATGTAGGTGTGCCGCTTCCACGCATGGTGATTAACAATTCCCGCTGTAGCAGATCCAGCACTCTTTCTACACCAGCCTGACCAAAAGCACCCAGGCCCCAACAATAAGGACGCCCTATTCCAACCGCATTCGCACCTAAGGCGAGTGCTTTATAAATATCCGTGCCACGGCGGAATCCACCATCGATAATGATAGGCACTCTGCCATTTACTGCCGCTGCAATTTCCGGCAAGCACTCGATGCTGCCGCGTCCAGTCTCGGTCGCTCGACCACCATGGTTAGAGACCCATACTGCATCTGCACCATACTGTACAGCGAGTGCCGCATCGGTTCCGACTTCGATACCTTTTATGATCACATTCATGTTAGTGACTTCTTTCATGCGACCGATCACATCCCAGGTCAGATTAGGATTGTTTAAACCAACACCACGCATATCCAGGCCGTCGAAAATAGGCTTGGCTCTACCGGTATGGCAATTGGAGCAAGTCCGATCGTCTTCCCGCATCATGACGGACTGGGTTTCGGTGTTGCGCCCACCCGGCAAATCAATGGTAAGACAAACCGAAGTGCACCCGGCAGCTTCAGCCCGTTGCAACATGGCAACGGTGTATTCCCAGCGCGTAGTTGGATATAGCTGATGCCAGATAGGCTGACCTTTTGCTTCGGCCACCGCTTCCACAGCCGTGGATGATTGGGTGGATAGCACCATATGATGACCTTTCGCACCTGCGGCCCGGGCGCTGCCTAATTCAGCTTCTG
>JAKSCP010000220.1 GCA_022360535.1 Pseudomonadales bacterium
ACTGCAATTACTGCGAGATCCGAGTGAACCAGAAACTGAAATTTTGGGGGCCCTGGATTACCAGGCCAACGACGTCATTTTGCATACGGACAGCTCGTTGATGCCATCCAGGCCGCTGGCCTGGGCCAGCTGGAACTTTATCGCCGGCGACGTCGCCAACGACGAGCCGCCTCTTGTCACCTATTGCATGAACATCCTACAGGGGCTAAAGACCACAACCCCGCTGCTGGTCTCATTGAATGCGCGCCATCGCATAAATCCAGACAATATACTGCAAGAGTTTAACTACTCTCATCCTGTCTATTCCCTGGCATCGAATGCAGCCCAGCAGCGCAGACAGGAAATCTGCGGTGCGAATCGCACCCATTACTGTGGCGCTTATTGGTACAACGGATTTCATGAAGACGGAGTGCGCAGCGCATTGGATGTAGCCAAAAGATTCGGGGAGGTGCTGTAGTGGCGAAACAGACCTCACGTCCTCTGGAAAGCGCCATTTACAAAGGCGTCGTCAGGCACCGGCGGTTTAGCCCGACTCAACATGAGTTCGAATATCCCCTGTTTATGTTCCTGTTGAAAGCTGACGAGATTTCTACTGTCCTCTCTCGCTTCTGGCAGCTCAGCACTTCCAAACTTAGCCTGGCTCGCTTTCAACGATCTGACTATATCGGTAATGAATTGGAGTCAGTGGAGACAAGCGTCATCAGAAAAATAGCTGAACTGAGTGGAAGACCTGAACAGGAAATCGAAGGTGATGTATTCATGCTGGTGCACTTACGCTACTTCGGTTTTTATTTCAGCCCTCTTAACGTCTATTACCTTCGCCACGACGGTGAATTCCGATATATGTTGGCGGAGGTAAGTAATACGCCCTGGAATGAACGTCACTATTATCTGCAAGATTTGGGGAGTCTAACGGAGCAGGAAAAACAGTTTCACGTCTCCCCCTTCAACCCCATGAGCCAGAAATATCGCTGGAAAATTCTACCTCCCGAAGCAGAACATGGCAGTTGTTCCATTCACCTCCAATGCCATGACCTGGAAGATCAAGATCATCGGAAAGTGTTTGACGCCACTATGCAGCTCAAGCGCACTGAGTTAAACCAAGCACAAATAAGAAGCGTATTGCTAAAAACGCCGATACAGACACTCAGTGTTGTCATCGGAATTTATTGGCAAGCTTTGAAACTTTTCATCAAAGGTACGCCGCTCTACAAACATCCACGTAAGTTGGAAAAGGAAATAGTCGAGAAGTCTGGAGAAAAAACTGCATGAATCAAAAAGATTTAAGCTTAAGCGGCGAACAACTTGCTGAGTATGAGGACTCAACACCAAAATCCGTTGAGTTTTTGCGTCGGATACTGATTCAGGTCCTGGCTCATGCCAGTGAAGGACATTTTCTTCTCCGGGAAAACGGCAGAGTTATCGCAGAAGTGGGTTCTAAGTCAGATGAATTGCAGGCAGAGGTCAACATACTGGATACCCGGGTGTACGCCCGAGCCTTGATCGGTGGCAATACGGCAGCGGGTGAAGCCTTTGTTGACGGATGGTGGACAACCCCTGACATCACCAGCGTGACACGTTTCTTTGCTCGCAATCTCTCCATGATGGATTACTGGGGTAGCCGCTTTGGCTGGATGCTTAAACCTTTCTCAGTCGTGCGTTTGCTGCGTAGAGCAAACTCTAAAAATCAGGCAAAACGAAATATTCTGGCGCACTACGATCTGGGGAACGATCTCTATGAAACGTTTCTCGATGAGCGCATGCAGTACTCATCCGCTATCTACAATAACCCGCAAGAAGATCTGGCTGATGCGCAAACCAATAAACTCGCTCGACTCTGCGAACAACTGCAGCTATCTGAAGACGATCATTTACTGGAAGTAGGAACAGGTTGGGGTGGATTAGCGATCTTTGCCGCAAAACATTTTGGTTGCCGGGTAACCACAACCACCATCTCTGACGAACAGCTCAGGTACGCCAAGCGGAAGATTGCAGATGCGGGTCTTGCAGACAAAGTAGAAGTCCTCGATAAAGACTATCGATTGCTGGAAGGAAAGTACGACAAGATCGTCTCTGTTGAAATGATTGAAGCCGTCGGTCGTAAATTCTTGCCCGGCTTCTTTGAAAAACTGAACTCGCTGTTAAAGCCTGGCGGCTTGCTCATGTTGCAGGCAATTACCATTGCCGATCAGCGATTCAAAGAATACAGCCGCACAGAAGACTTCATTCAAAAGCATGTCTTCCCTGGTGGCTTCCTGCCTTCAATGACTCTTATGCACGATATCCTGACTTCTCGAACCGACATGGTTGTACGGGATGTCCTCGATATTGGCCTCGACTATGCCCAAACCCTGGCGCATTGGCGAGAGCGTTTCGTTGAAAGCATGCCTCAACTGAAGCAACAAGGCTACGATGACAAATTTTGCAACCTCTGGATGTATTACCTCGGTTATTGCGAAGGTGGCTTCCGGGAGCGACGCATAAGTGCTGTGCAACTGCTAACAAGCAAGGCTCCCCATCACTAATCTACATTGGCACGAGATTATCTGAAGAAGATGCACTGGATATTGTCGAAACCATTTAACTTAGTCGCCTTTAACCTGATGTGGCTGGGCTGTGTTGTGGGTAGAGAACAGTGGTTCGTCCTGGTTGCTCCATTGGTTATCGCGTATGCCGCGTTGTTGCTTTCTCAAGACAACATCAAACCTTCTCAAATACTTGTACCCATAGGTATCGGTATTTGCATCGACAGTGCGCTCACCCTGTTGGGTGTATTCGAATTCGAACGGGGGTCACTGATTGCACCTCTGTGGTTGATGGTACTGTGGATAGCCTTCTCTACAGCACTGGTAAAGTCGTTGGCGATTTTCGGGCGCAACAAATTGCTTGCTGCCGCATTGGGCGCTATCGCCTTTCCACTCAATTACTCTGTTGGCGAGCGATTGGGAGCGGTAAGCTTTGCTGAGGGTTACTTTACTGCTGTCATCGCGCTTAGCGTGATCTGGGCCATCTGCCTGCCGCTGCTGTACTACATTGCCGAAGGTTCTTTGGAGAAACGACATGCAACGTCTTAGCGTTTTCCTGCTGTCCTTGTTATTTGCCGCAACGCTTACAGCCAGTCCCACGCAAGATCTAAATCCTGTAGGCAGTGCCACCCTGAAGGTCTTGTTTTGGACGATCTACGACAGCTCTCTGTTCACACCGAACGGAATCTATGAAGGCGTTAAGCCTGGTTTGGCGCTCCAAATCAACTATCGCCGAAATATATCGCGCTCAGATTTAATCGACCGCACCCGCGACGAGTGGCAAAAACTCGATCTTTATCAGGCTGGCTGTGAAGAGTGGCTCAGTGCGCTGGAAGTTATGTGGCCTGATTTGAAGCGTGGCGATGAGTTGGTGCTGCACGTGGATGAAGACTTGAACAGTAACTTCTTCTTCAATGATGAATTAATTGGTTCGATTAAGGACAGTAAGTTCACTGAGAATTTTCTGGCTATCTGGCTTTCAGAAAACAGCAGCTATCCGCGACTACGCAACCAGCTGGTGGGGCTGCGCGACTGACACCAGCTTCCACACTAGTCCATGCCTCTGCGCCTAGGCGAGTAATCCCAGCTGCAGAGATTTCCCGAAACGGGAATCATAAGAAAAAGGAAAGTCGCAGGACTCCCAGGTTGCTACCGCAAGATCTTCCAGGCTTTCCTGGCAATCCCCCTTTACCCAATTAGCGATTTGCGCAGGCACGTCTGGATAAGAGATGGCCTCGTGGCAGGGGAGTTGCAACCACTTCTCCAGGATCTTTTGATCCAGAGTCTCGATAATAGTGCCACGATTAAGGGCCTGCAAAGCCAAGGCGTTACAGAGTTGCTCGTATTGTCCGCTGAGAGGCTTGATCAGGATTTTCTTGCCCAGTGCGAGACATTCACTGGAGAGTTCAAATCCAGCGTTACTGATTACACCAAAGCAATCCAGCAAGTCTTTATGAAACTCAGTATGAGACAGGGGCTTGATCAGGATATGACCTAGTTGTTGTTCTTCAGGAACCTTGGCGTATATCAGGAACTTGAATTGATCGAAGGGCTTCACGAATTCAACGATATCGTCGACCTCCTCGAACCCCATATAGACAAGAATCTTATCTCCTACCATTTCTCCAGCTTTCATAGGCTCAATCAGTGGAGGCAGAATGGGTTGATCAAAATGGTACCAGTGCAAACCCATACTGATGGCGGTTGGAGCAAATCCCTTCAGGACGAGTTGCGATCCAATGTAACCGCGAACCTTGGGTACAGCATAGTCAAAGGCGCGTTGATGACTGATACCAACCGATCGCGTGCCCTGCAACTTCGCCGCCCACGCTGTCAGTGGCTCAAAATCGGAAATAACCAGATCATATTCTCTGGTGTTAAGTTGACGCACATCGCGCATGAACTCGAACACGTTGTTCTTGGTCATAGTCTGCCAGTGCTGCAGTTTGCCTCGATTTACTATTAAGGAAAGGCCGCGGTAACAGCCATAGTCACCAAACATCTCCATATTGAAATAGTCTTCTTTGGCGCGACCGGTGAGGATGAAATCCATTTCGATACCTGCCGTCTCCAATGCAGGTACTAACGCACGCGCGCGAGCAAGGTGACCGTTACCGGTGCCCTGTATTCCGTAAAGTACTCTCATATTTACAAGATCAAAATCAAAGCGATAAGAAAGGAGCTGCTTCCAAGTAGTGCACCCGCCAGGATGTCACTTGGATAGTGTACACCTAATACGACTCGTGACATCCCTATCATAACTGCCCATAGGTAGGCGATCGAAGCGAATTCGACGTAAAAATAGGCAATTAGACTTGCCATCAGGAAAGCGGCGGCGGTGTGGCCGGACGGCATGGAGAACTTGTCACTGGGCTTAATCGCCGACTGGCAATTTTGGAGTTGCACAAAGGGCCGGTCTCTCTTGATAAGAGACTTGAGTAGAATGAAGCACGGAAGCTCAATGACGAATGCCGTTAAACCCACTTTGATAAACTCTAGATAGGAGACAGGTGTCCCAAGATACACCAGGAGCCCGATTGCCACATAAAGGTAGCCATCCCCGCTATGTGAAATAAGGCGGTTCGCTTTTATGAGGGGGTGGTTGTGCTGTAGCTTATTCAGCCAAAGATAGGTGCTAACGTCCAGATTGATTAGCCCACTGATCACATCGAGTTCCCGGGTGGTTACCGATCTGAGCAGGTTAATGGGGCTATGTGTCACTTTATTTAAATATTCATGAACCTTTTTTTACAATCCATCTCTGAAAACGCCATAAAATTGACGCTTCCCATCTAGGCCTTCAGGTAAGGCCTCAACGCCTCATACCGATACTCAATTTCAGCGATCTGCTGAGGGCTGAAAGAGTATTCCCCCCTACGGGATTTGGTGGTTTTGAAGATTCCTCGCATTTTCATTACGTAGAGGCGCACACCAGGAATCAAGTTGTCCAGATTCTGGATAAGCAGTAAACGCGAATAGCAATCTCGCAATGACTCCTCGTCTCCTGCTTCATATAACTCCCACATCCGGGCATAAACGTCAGCGTACATAGCCCCACCCGTCATCACACCATCGGTTCCTATGCGCATCTCGTATAGCCAGCCTCGGCCCAGAGTCGCACCAAATATGCTGCGAATAGGATCGGGTTGATAGGCCTGTAGCGCCAGCATGCGTTCATGTACGCGCCCGTATTCTTCTTTTATGTAGCCGCACTGGGGAAATTCTGTGGCCAGATCTACCAGAAACTCGATGGTCAACTCGATATCAGGTCCACCACTGGTCTGAACAAAAATGGGACGGCTGGTGACTTCGCATAAGGCTGCGTAGTAGTCGCGAATATCAGTCAGGGAGCTTGCTGTGGTAGGAGGTATAGCGATCATGCCATCCGGTGCCAGATCTTCGGCAATCGCAGCGTACTCCAACATACCAGCGGTATCCTCTGCCTGTACCCCCAGCACCAGGACCATATCGGTGTTCTTTCTCGCTTCTACCAAAACCTCAAAACCTTTTATCCGTTCTTCTTTGCTAAGGTAGCGCTGTTCGCTGGAGTTTTGCGGCCATACCAGCCCCTGCACACCACAGCTATGGCAGAACGCGACTTCCCTGGCCAGATCTTCATAGTCTACTTCTCCCGATGCCGTATAAGGTGTAGTTAAAATCATCAATGCACCTCGCATCGGATTGTCTTGTGCAGACGCCCATTGACTGACAGGCATGATAGCTGCCCCTGCCATAGTTCCTAACAGTTGTCTTCTGGAAATGTTAATGTCGATAGGCATGGGTGTATCCTCTTATTGGTTTTTTA
>JAKSCP010000396.1 GCA_022360535.1 Pseudomonadales bacterium
ACCGGCCATGCCTTTATCAAAGAGCGTATGCGTGCCGAAGATGCGGTATACGGTGGTGAGATGAGTGCCCACCATTATTTTCGCGATTTTTTTTACTGCGATAGCGGCATGGTGCCCTGGCTGTTAGTGCTGGAGTTGATGTGCAAAGAAAATAAATCGCTGTCGCAATTGGTTGGCGAGCGCATGCAGGCCTTTCCAGCTAGCGGTGAAATAAACAATACCATTGAAGATCCATCGGCTTTGATCGAGACCATTGAACAAAAGTATTCGGCGGCGGCCGAAAGGATTGATCACACCGATGGCTTGTCGATGGATTTTTCTGAATGGCGATTTAATGTGCGCATGTCGAATACCGAACCCGTGGTTCGACTCAATGTTGAGTCCCGTGGTGATACGGCGCTTATGCAGGCGAAAACTGCTGAACTGCTAGCCATCATTAAGGCTTAAGCTGCGCTGCTGGTTTCACGGTGAGCGACTCGCCTGATCAACATCTGTTTGTTTACGGCACACTGGCTCCTGGCGAAGTGAATGAACATGTATTGTCCCCACTCGATGGCGATTGGCAAATAGCCACCGTTAAGGGGAGCTTGCATCCGGAGGGCTGGGGTGCCAGTTACGGGTTCCCGGCCATGCGTCTGGACAGCAATGCGGATGAAGTGTCTGGTCAGTTGTTTTCGTCCCCGTTGTTACCGCAGCACTGGCAGGAGTTAGATGAGTTTGAAGGCGCCGCCTACAAACGAGTTATCACGACAGTGAAGTTGGCAGATGGTTGTTTGCAGCAAGCCAACGTCTATGTGCTCAATGAAGGTTACTACATCAAGGAGTGAGCAATGGATCAAATTACCTGGGAAGAGTTTGAGAAGGTGCAACTACGAGTAGGCACGGTGATCAGAGTGGATGAATTTCCTGAGGCCCGTAAGCCAGCCTGGAAACTTACTGTAGACTTTGGGCCAGAGATTGGAACGCGCAAATCATCTGCACAAATCACTGATCTCTATGCTGCGGATGACCTGGTAGGAAAACAGGTCGTGGCAGTGGTTAATTTCCCCAAAAAGCAGATCGGCCCTTTTATGTCGGAGTGTTTGGTTACGGGTTTCTATCGGGATGATGGAGCAGTGGTGCTAGCCGTGCCTGATCAGCAGGTTACCAACGGTGTGCGCCTCGGCTGACACAGACCCATCCTAAATTAACTACAGGGATTTCTTTATGATTCTGGAAGTGGCCATACTGGATGTGAAGCCAGGTGAAACAACAGATTTCGAGAACGCCTTCTCTGAAGCCGAGGGAATTATCAGCAGTATGGCAGGTTATTGCTCCCATGAGCTGATGCGGTGCCTGGAAGTGGCCAATCGATACATTTTGTTAGTACGCTGGGAAACGGTTGAGGCGCACACGGAGGGCTTTCGTGGCTCTACTGACTATCAACGCTGGAAAGAGCTATTGCATCACTTTTACGATCCCTTTCCCGAGGTCCATCATTACCTGCCAGTGGGAAACGAAAAGGGGAATCGAGCAGCGTAATCAATCCTGGCCAGACAGCCATTGCATGCGGCAGCTGTGCTCATCTTCTTCCACCATTGTGAATCCGCACCTGATGTGGAAGGCGATGGCTGGATTGGTCTTTAGCACACTCAATCGTAAGGGCTGGCCTTTTTGTTCGGCTTTGTTCTGCGCCAGTCGCATAAGCTCGGCACCATAGCCTTGTCCTTGATATCGTGGCTCCACCAATATCATGTCAACCAACAAGTGATCTTGCTTCTGACTGATGTGAATACAGCCGATGGGTGTGTTTTCTGCCTCCAAGACCGAAAAGTTTTTTGCAGGCAGAGAGGTAACGAAGCCTTCTTTCTGAAGTAGTTCTTCCCATCCCCAGGCTGCGTCGATGTAGTCGCGCATGGTGGTCTTGAAGAGGTTGAATAACCAGGTCTCGTCAGAAGCTTCGCCACGGCGAATCAGTGATGCTGATTGGGTAAGTGTGTTCAAGATGCTTGTAACTCATCATTGGCTGCCGGTAGTGGACGAATCCACTTCAGGCGTTTTTCGATGGAGGCAATCATGATGCTGGCGATATCTTTGCCAGTGGCATTTTCAATACCTTCCAGTCCCGGTGAGGAATTGACTTCCAATAGCAGTGGTCCTTTATCGGAACGAATGATGTCGACACCGGCTACTTTTAAACCCAGGACCTTGGTTGCTCGTACGGCGATGCGCCGTTCGGCTGGAGTAACTTTAACTAAAGAGGCCGAACCACCACGGTGAATATTGGCGCGAAATTCGCCTTCAGCAGCCTGTCGCTGCATGGCCGCTACGACTTTGCCATCAACGACAAACAGTCTTAAATCCTGACCATTGGCTTCTTTGACGAACTCCTGCACCAGTAAATTTGCGCGAATGGATTTAAAGGCGTTGATCACACTTTCAGCCGCCTTGCGCGTTTCTGCCATCACCACCCCCTGGCCCTGGGAGCCTTGCAACAGCTTCACGATGAGAGGCGCGCCATCCACCATGTCGATCAAGTCGCCGGTATCGATGGGAGAGTTGGCAAATCCGGTGGTGGGAATATCCAGTCCGCTTTGTAAAAGAAGTTGCAGGGCAAAGAGTTTGTCTCGGGAGCTACTGATTGCCTGAGACGAATTTAGTGAAAACACGCCGATACTTTCAAAGTGTCTGACCAGTGCGCAACCATAGAATGTCATGCTGGGTCGGATGCGGGGAATCACTGCATCCAGGTCGTTGAGAATGCGACCGCCACGGTAATGTATCTCTGGGGTTTCCGCATCCAGTTTCATGTAGCACTGTTTGATATCGTAGAAGGAGATGCGGTGACCTCGCTCTTCACCAGCTTCCAATAAACGCTGGTTGCTGTATAGCTCAGGATTGCTTGCAAGCAAACCAATTCGCAACCCATCAACGGGTTTCGGTGTGTGACCATAGTGGTGATGCACTTCGTCTTTAGTAAAATCACCGCAGAGTAACTTGGCGGACGGGTCGACCAGAATCCGTTCTTTCATGGCAGCACGACCCAATAGCATTCGATATCCCATGGAATCCCGATTAGCCAGGGTCATCTCGATTTCCCAGCTCTGCCCAGATAACTGAATCAGTGATTTGATGACATAGCGTTTTTCAGCAACTCCTGAAGAGCTTTTGACGGTTCGGCGGTCGATGACTTCCGATTCGCAACGCACAATTACCCGGCGATTGTGCTGGATGGGATGTAGCTCATAGCTCACCCAGGGCACATTGTTACGCTGAAATTTCCGTATATTGAAAGCATGCAATGAAGAAGTCTTGGCGCCGGAATCAACCCTTGCCTTTATCAGTGGAATGCCAAGCATCGGCAGGCTGCACCACTCCTCGCTACCGACGATGATCTTGTCAGTGTGCTCTATCACGGTTTAGCTCCATTCCAGGATTTGCTTCATTAGACCCTGACTTGATGCATCCAATCCACTCCGCTGCTCGCTGTCTTCAAATGCACCATAGAGTGAGCGTGATAATTCCTTGCCTAGTTCTACGCCAAACTGGTCGAATGCATTGATTCCCCAGATAACGCTTTGCACAAATACTTTGTGTTCATACAGTGCTAGCAGTGAGCCCAGGTTATAAGGCGTAAGCTCTGCTAGTAGTAGTGTGTTACTGGGACGATTCCCGGGTGAGCTTCGTGACTCGTTGTCCGGGTGGTGTTTGCCCTGCATCAGAGCAAGGCTTTGGCTCAGGCAGTTAGCCAGCAATTGCTTATGCTGCTCTGTCTTCTCAGGTATAGAGGGCTTGGCTATGGCGATAAAGTCCACTGGAATGAACTCTGTACCCTGATGCAGTAGTTGGAAGTAGGAATGCTGCCCATTAGTGCCTTCAGTCCCCCAAATCACTTCTCCTGAGTTGGTGCTGATGGGTTTTCCTTCGGGCGTTGTGCGTTTGCCCAGGCTTTCCATGTACAGTTGTTGCAAAAACTGGGGTAGTTGCTTGAGAGGATGGGAGTAGGGCACAACAGCAGTGCTATGAGCGTCAAAGAACCCTGTGTACCAGACAGTTAACAGTGCCATTAGTACTGGCATGTTGTTTTCCAGACTGGCTGAACGAAAATGCAGATCCATACTGTGAGCGCCAGCCAACAAGGCCTGAAAATTTTTCATGCCAATAGCCAGGGCGATAGAGAGTCCAATGGCAGACCAAAGCGAAAAGCGCCCGCCTACCCAATCCCACATGGGAAACAGATTCTCAGCGTCGATCCCGAACTCCCTCGCTGCCTCAAGGTTAGTCGAGATAGCAATAAAGTGTTTGGCGATCTGTGCCTTATCGTGGCCGGCGTCCAGAAACCACTGTCGCGCCGAATTGGCGTTCTCATGGGTTTCCAGAGTTCGGAATGACTTGGAGGCGATGATAAAGAGCGTGGTGGCTGGATTGAGGTTCGTCAGGCTTAGGTTGAGATGGCTTGGATCCACATTGGAGACAAAGTGCACGTTCACATGCTTGCTTGCGAATGCGCCAAGCGCTTCAGTGACCATCGCGGGTCCCAGGTCGGAACCGCCGATGCCAATATTGACGACATCAGTAATCCTGTCATTTTCGCATCCTCGCCATTCGCCGGAATGGATCCCGTGCACAAAATCTGTCATTCGATTGAGTGTTGCCACGACTTCTGGAAACTGATTGCTAGCAGCCGGAGTGCGCAGGGCTGTGTGCAAGGCGGCACGACCCTCTGTGGAATTGACTTCCTCCCCTGAAAACATCGCCTCGATGGCTTCGGGCACTCGGGTTTGTTCCGCGAGATTCAGAAGCAGATTAAATGTGCCTTTGGTGCAGAAATTTTTTGAGTAATCCAGCAATAGCTGTTCGTGGCGCAGCGAAAAGTCGCCGAAACGATTCCCCTCTTTGAATAGATCGCCGCAGCGGAAGCCTTCTTGCTTAAAGGATGAACTATGATCGCTCAGTGCCTGCCAAGCCGGCGTAGCGGTAAGAGGGTTCATAACGGGTCCAGGCCACTAACAAAGGAAGGTGGAGCATATCAAATCCCAGGAAGCGCGCACCATCGGGGAGTTCACAGAATCCGGAGCATCGGGGTTGTAGCAGGGGGTTTCTATTGAATCCTCAGGGTAGATTTTGTAGTATGCGCCGCCTGTGCCGCTATAGCTCAGCTGAAGTACACACAGCAGCAGCTGAAAGTCAGCGGCGATTAAGGCAGAGAACTGGCCTCCTCAAAACAAGTTCTAAGTGCCGCTATAGCTCAGCCGTGGTAGAGCAGCTGACTTGTAA
>JAKSCP010000481.1 GCA_022360535.1 Pseudomonadales bacterium
GCCCGCGGAGAAGATCTTGCAAGTCGCGAAAGATGAAGACGTGGATATCATCGGTTTAAGCGGCCTCATTACACCATCTCTGGATGAAATGGTACATGTGGCCAGTGAAATGCAACGCCTGGATTTCAAGATTCCCTTGCTGATTGGTGGCGCCACCACCTCCAAGGCCCATACTGCGGTCAAGATCGAGGAAAACTATCAGAACGATAGCACGGTGTATGTGCCAGATGCCTCGCGCTCGGTAACGGTAGTTAGCGACCTGTTGAATGCGGACAAGAAAGCCGGTTTTTGCTCTTCACTCCGTGAGGAATACGAAACTATACGGGTCAGGTCTGCTAACCGTTCCAGCAAACGTGAACTCGTTGAGTACAACGCAGCCAATGGAAACGCCTTGAATGCGGATTTTGTTAAACAAAAACCAGCTACTCCGACGTTCACTGGTACTCGTGTCTTCGAAGACTATGATCTCAACATATTGCGCGACTACATCGATTGGACGCCGTTCTTTATCACCTGGTCACTGGTTGGAAAATACCCGGCGATTCTCCAGGACGACAAAGTTGGTGAGGCAGCTCGCGAACTGTTCGATGATGCTCAGCAGATGTTGGACAAGATCATCGCCGAGAATCTCGTGCAAGCTAAGGCAGTCATCGGCTTTTGGCCTGCCCAACGCAACGGCGCGAACGATGTCGCTCTTTTTAACAAGAATGGATCGAACCATCCGCTTGCTACTTTACACTTTCTGCGGCAACAAATGAGCAAGGACGAATCATTGTCTCATCTTTGCCTGGCGGATTACGTCGCGGACGATTCGGCGTCGGTTCAAGACTATGTGGGTGGTTTCGTTGTTACTGCGGGACTCGGCGTGGATGAATTAGTCTCTCACTATGAGAAAGAAAACAACGACTACAACGCTCTTCTGGTGAAGGCATTAGCCGACAGATTGGCGGAAGCATTTGCTGAGCATATGCATCAACGCGTGCGTAAAGAGTTCTGGGCCTATCAACCCGATGAAGCATTGAGCAATGATGAACTCATCAGCGAGAAGTACCAGGGCATCCGCCCTGCTCCAGGCTATCCTGCCTGTCCTGACCATTCAGAAAAGGAAACTCTGTTTAACTTGCTGGATGCACATCAGGCTATCGGCGTGAACCTGACCGAGAGCTTCGCCATGACCCCTGCGGCCAGTGTCAGCGGCTTGTATTTTAGTCACCCTGAAGCCAAGTACTTTTCTGTTGGCAAGATTACGCAGGAACAAGTGCAGGACCTGGCCCAACGTAAGGGCGTAGACAGCGAAGAGCTCAGCCGTTTACTGGCACCAAATCTGTCCTAGATAAATTGACATAGAGAAGCCTGGCGGCATTGATTACAATTCATCGCTCATAGGCAGGTAGGAATCAAGATGTACCGATACGACGAATACGACCACCAGATGCTTGCCGATCGGGTCGCGCAGTTTCGTGATCAAACCGACCGCTATCTCGACGGCAAGTTGAGTGATGCAGAGTTCTTGCCTCTGCGTCTGCAAAACGGTCTTTACGTGCAAAGACTGGCCCCCATGCTGCGAATCGCTGTGCCCTACGGCCTGCTTTCGTCTGCACAGTTACGTAAACTCGGTTTCATCGCACGCCATTTCGATAAAGGCTACGGTCATTTCACCACGCGGCAAAATATCCAGTTTAACTGGCCCGCTCTGGAGGATGTACCAGACATCCTGGCACATCTGGCTGAAGTGGAAATGCACGCTATTCAGACCAGCGGCAATTGCATTCGCAATACCACTACCGATCAATTCGCCGGTTCCGCCGTCGACGAATTGGAAGACAGCCGACCCTGGTGCGAAATCATTCGCCAGTGGTCCACTTTCCACCCTGAATTCGCCTATCTACCCCGCAAGTTCAAGATCGCCGTATGTGGCACTGCCGTGGATCAGGCCGCTACTCAGGTTCACGACATCGGTGTATTCCTCACTCAGAATGAAACAGGAACGGTTGGCTTTCGCATTCTCGCCGGAGGTGGTCTGGGCCGCACACCAGTGATCGGCCAGGAAGTGTTCGAATTCGTTGAAAAACAGCATTTGCTCACGGCACTGGAGGCGATCCTCCGGGTCTACAATCGCCAAGGTCGGCGTGACAATAAATACAAAGCCCGCATAAAGATTCTGGTTAAAGAAACCGGCATTGAAGAATTCAAGCGTAAGGTGTTTGCCGAGTGGGAGCAGATTAAGGATGGCCCGCAGACGTTGACCGACGAAGAGATCAATCGCTGCAAAAGTTTCTTCACCGACCCTGCCTACGAAAGCTTAGAGAATGTCCCAACAGTTCTGACTGAGAAACTGCAATCTGATGTGCTGTTTGCCAGCTGGCACAGTCAGAATGTAAACCCGCATAAGCAAGCTGGTTACAGCATCGTCACTGTCAGTTTCAAAGAAACAGGGGTGGCTCCAGGTGACATCACCGATCAGCAACTGGGTTTTCTGGCAGACATTGCTGACACCTACTCTTTTGGAGAAGTGCGAATCACTCATGACCAGAATATCGTGCTTGCCGATGTGCGCCAGGACAAATTGCACGATCTCTATCAAGCCCTGCACTCCCAGTTCCTTGACACACCAAACCTTGGGCTCATGACAGATATTATCTGCTGCCCTGGCGGCGACTTCTGCGCCCTTGCCAATGCCAAGTCAATTCCCATAGCCGAGTCAATTCAGCGGGAGTTTCCTGACCAGAAAGAGCTGACGGATATTGGGGAGCTCAATATCAATATCTCTGGATGTATGAATGCCTGTGGACATCACCATGTAGGCAACATCGGCATACTCGGGGTGGACAAGAAAGGTGAAGAGTTCTACCAGGTTTCCCTTGGTGGATCATCAAAGAACGATGCCAGCCTGGCAAAAATCATTGGCCCCGCCTTTGCTCAGGAAGAGATTCCAGCAGGGGTACGCAAAATCATCGAAGTGTATAAGTCCAATAGGCAAGAAGATGAATCATTCCTCGCCACCTATCAGCGAATCGGACTAGATCCATTCAAGGAAACGGTTTATGCAAAAGCTGATTAAAGACGGCGAACTGGTTCAAGACCGGTGGACGATTCTGAAGGAAGCGACCGGCCCGGAGGTGCTACGTGCAGTACCGGGTAAGAACTTCATCGTTCCGCTTAGTTTCTGGAAACTTTTTCAAAACGAAATGGATGACTATGGGGGCGATTTCGCAATATGGTTGGACAGTCATGAACATGTCAATGACATCGGAGACGGTTTACATAACTTTCCCTTGATCGCTCTCAACTTTCCAGTATTTTCAGACGGCAGGTCCTACACAAACGCCAGAGAATTACGAGAAAGATTAAAGTACAAGGGCGAAATACGTGCCATAGGTGATGTATTACGCGATCAACTCTTCTACATGTTGAAATGTGGCTTCAATGCCTTCTCTTTGCGACACGACCAGGACCCTGAAGAGTGCGTATCAGCATTCAATGA
>JAKSCP010000483.1 GCA_022360535.1 Pseudomonadales bacterium
CAGGCTGACACCGGGCATTGGGTGTCCACATTCCAGATTATGAAGACCAGAGTTCACTGTGCCTGGTCATCCACCAACGACATGCAATGAAACTGGGCTGGCTGGTTACAGATTTACCGGCTCAGAGGATGTGAACTCCATCACGGTCGGAGTTTCAAATATAGAAAATTTAAAGTTATTTAAAACAGATAGTTATATTCAAAAAAGTATCTAAAGTATTACAAAGAGTGATATTTAATGGGGCTGGTATGGGCGTCAGGCCCGGTTCAATGATGAGCCGATAGCTTGCTGAGCGAGAAACGATAAAAAACGCTGCAGCCTAGAAAACATGGGGCCTAGAGCCAATTCCTGTCTGCTCCAGCGCGAACGCAGCAGGGTATTATGAATCCAACAGAGTCCACTATTTCTATGTATTACTTAATGTTTCTCCGTTAATTATTTGATTTGTTTTAATTACTCCTGTTCCTGAAGTACTTCTAACTGCCTTGCCCCTGCCAGGATGCCTGGTAGTGCGTAATTGCCTTCATGACAGGCATATTCATACATCGCCTCCTCACTACCGCGGGCATTGAACAGCAATTCTCCCGTGAATGGCTGACTGAAGGTCGATGGTTCTTCCACTGTGAAGGAGTACAGGATGCTGGAGTCCGACACGCGCTGGAAGCGTTCGGTCACCTGCAAATCAGATGAGGAGCCCATGAAGCCTTGCTGCGGGTGAAAATCCTTGGTTTCTACTACCAGGGTGTCACCTTCCCAGCGTCCTATGGAGTCCCCCATCCACTTGTTCATAGCCGTTGGCAGATCGCTCCCGGTATCTAGGCGGATAATGCGGGCATCGTGAACCATCTCCGCCACAATGACGATATAGTCCTCGGTTTGCACAAATTGGTAGTTGTTGTTGTACATCACCGGCAACATGGGTGGCCCTGAATGGGAGCCAAATGAAAGCAGGCAACGTTCGGCTAATGGGCGCCCTTCTGGTCCGTCGCTGCGCCCAGGTAAGCTAGGGTCCCGGCGAAACCGGGCTCTTGGGTCTCCGGCATAAGGGATCCGGCCATCAGGCGGATCGATGATGATTGAGCTGCGCAATTCTCCGTTGATGCGCTGAATCTGGGTCCCCAGATCCTTCCAGAATTCGTTGTAACCATCGTTGGTGTCGCCATCATCACCCGCCTGGGCGCCAAAGCCAGCACCTCGGTCAGGGTCGCTATCGGCAAATTCTGCGTCCAGGTAGTCCTGGTGTGCGGCCTCCAGGCGCTGCGCCTGCTCCAGCGTCAATGCCTGGAGCTCAGCGAATTCAGTAGGACGGTTTAACGGGGTCAGGGTTTTATTGGTCCACACCCCCTGTAAGTCCGGTCGACCGTACTCTGTCCGTGGCGGATTCCATTCCTGTGCCTGTAATTGCAAGGTGCCGAAAAGGGGGATCAGAAGCGTTGTTGCGGCGAGTCTATTCAGTTTCATTTTTAAGCCAAATCAAAAAGTTGAAATGTATTGTTAACTTTGTGGAGTAAGTAGGACGGTTTTGTGCTTTGAGGAATCTTAAGCGTGATACCAGAATCAGTACAAGTATCGATTCTGCCGCTGCTTGTAGCGTGGCCCCAGCCCCCTATTTCTGGCTTTCACAAGCCAAATACACCGCTAACTGGCATGCTGAGAGCGAAGCCTTTCCCGCTGTTTAAAGTCCTGCCGGCAACTACCGACTAGCTTTATAGTGTCGATAAGATTTTCGGCTCACTGTTGGGCGCTTGATACACCTCTTGAAGCAATCATCTAGAAGGTATAAATTTCTTTTATACCAATTAAATAAGTTAACTACTTAATGTCAGATATTAAATCCCCGGTTGCCTTCTTCGACACCCTCGAAGCAATGCCGAACCCTTTCAAGAACCCCGTGCAAACCCTGGATCATCTGCTGGCGGACCACCCTGCCGACGCGATCGGCGATTATCAGCACGCCAGCGAGTTTATTTACAGCTATCGCGGCAGCCCGGACACCTTCAGTACCTATCGCCGGGAGATAGAGCATTTCCTTCATTGGTGTTGGCTGGTAGCGAAAAAGTCGCTAAATCAGATTGTTAGGGAGGATATTGAAGACTATGTTGAGTTTACCAGGGCACCGCCCAAGACCTGGATAGGAGCCAAGAATGTGGCCCGTTACCTGGATAAGGAGGGCTTGCGGATTCCTAATGAGCAATGGCGGCCTTATGTCAGCGCTGGCGGCGAATATGTGCCCTCTCAATCGGCTATCCAGTCCCTGTTCAGCGTGCTTAGCAGCTTTTTCAACTTCCTGATCCAGGAAAACCAGCTTTCAGCCAACCCTGTGTCCCAGATGCGGCAGAAGAGCAAATTCCTGCGCAAACAGCAGTCTCAGGGGAAAATTCGTCGCCTCTCCCCCCTGCAGTGGGAGTTCGTTATGGATGCCGCTGAAACCCTGGCAGCTGAGCAGCCTCAGGTGCATGAACGCACGCTGTTCATCATGAATGCCCTGTTTGCCATGTACCTCAGAATCTCTGAATTAGTGGAAACTTCGCGCTGGCAGCCCCAAATGGGCCATTTCCAGCTCGATCAGGAAGGCAATTGGTGGTTTACCACGGTGGGCAAAGGGAACAAAGAACGGGAAATATCCGTCAGTGATGCCATGCTGGCTTCTCTGAAGCGCTATCGGCTCTCTCGTGGTCTAGCTGCCCTGCCCAGCCCTGGAGAAGCGGCACCCTTGATTCACAAGACCCGGGGCAAGGGAGGGATTACCAGCACCCGCCAAATTCGGGGCATTGTGCAGACCTGTTTCGATGCTGCTGCCGACAAGATGCGTAAAGAAGGTTTCGATGAAGAGGCGGAACGACTGGGTGACGCCACGGTGCATTGGTTACGGCATACCGGTATCTCAGAGGACGTCAAACATCGTCCTCGAGAGCATGTTAGAGATGACGCCGGACATGGTTCCAGCGCCATCACCGATCGCTATATCGATGTTGAACGGGCAGAACGTCACGCCAGTGCCCGACACAAGCAAATTCGCTAGGTTAAGGCCCTATTTTTAGCACGGTTTAAGTTGCAGTTTATTACTTCTCAGCGTGCGGTAATTAGCTTAGTCTCTAGGTTTCGTCTGGGTGCCTGATCCGTATTGCGGTGGCCTGGCGTTTAAAACAGATGAAAGCCCATTGGGTAATAGCCTGTCTGTTCGTATAACAGATCACAGTGATCAAGAGTGGAGCAATATGGGAATCAGGATTTCAATCGACGGCTTGTTCAAGAACCTCCTCACAGTAATTACCGGCTCAGCCATCTTCTTCGGAGCAAGCACTCAGGCGCAGGATGATCCGCTCCAATTAAACACCGTTCTGGATATTGATTCTCTGTATCAGGAAGTCGCTTCCCTGCCAGTACACGGTGAAACTGCAACCGAGCTACTCCGGGAGTTGCAGACCAAACACTACGCGTCAGTAGAAATCGATGACGGTTTTTCATCCACTGTATTCGACAGTTATCTGGACGCTTTGGATGGATCCCACCTCTACTTCCTCAAAGCAGACGTGGATGAGTTGAGCACTTACCGCTACACCCTGGACGATTCTTTGAAGGAAGGCAGTGTTGAGCCCGGTTTCGAAATCTACAACGTCTACTACAAGCGTGTGCTTGAGCGGCTCGTTTATGCGATTAATCGCGTGGAGAACGAAGTTCCCAATATGGATTTCACTGTTGATGAATTCATCGACATTGATCGTGAAGACGATCCTTATGCCGCCTCCGTTGCCGATCTGGATGAGATCTGGCGCAAGCGCATCAAGAACAGTGTCCTGAGTCTGAAGCTCACTGGCGACACTGATGAAGAGATCAAGGATAAACTCAGTAAGCGCTATCGCAATCAGTTAAGTCAGGTTCTAAAGACTAACGAGCGTGATATTTTCCAGGCTTACTTGTCTACCGTGGCCAAGGCGGTAGATCCCCATACCGATTACTACTCCCCTCGCGACTCTGAAAATTTCAACATGCAGCTTTCATTGTCGCTGCAAGGTATCGGCGCGCAGCTCACTACCGAAGAGGAATACACGAAGGTCGTTGAACTGATTAAAGGCGGTCCAGCCGAGCGTGGTGGTGAATTGCAGGAAGGCGATCGCATCATTGGTATTGGTCAGGGTAGCGATGGCGAAATTCAGGATGTCGTCGGAATGCGCCTGGACGATGTGGTTTCACAGATTCGTGGCGAGAAAGGCACTACTGTGCGTTTGAATATTATTCCTGCAGACGCGATCAGTGAGTCCAGCGCGACTGTTGTCAGCATCACCCGTGACACCGTGAAGCTGGAAGACCAATCTGCCAAAGGAGAAGTGTTAGAACTTAGTTATAACGATCAGGATTACAAGATCGGCGTAGTTACCCTTCCGACTTTCTATTTTGACTTTGAGGCAGCGGCACGGGGAGAAGAAGACTATAAGAGTTCCACCCGAGACGTCAGAGTGATTCTGGAAGACTTGAAAGAACAGGAAGTCGACGCTGTTGTGATGGATTTGCGTAACAACGGTGGCGGTAGCCTCAGCGAGGCCAACCAGTTGGTTGGACTGTTTATCGAAACGGGAGCTACTGTTCAGATTCGGTACTCCGGCATTCGCAATGGCTTTACTCGGTCCTTCGGAGATAACGACCCTGAAGTTGCTTACGATGGTCCGCTGGCAGTGTTAGTGAATCGCACCAGCGCTTCAGCTTCAGAAATTTTCGCCGGTGCTATCCAGGATTATCAGCGTGGAATCGTGCTTGGAGGACAAACCTTCGGCAAGGGTACGGTGCAGGAAATCATCCCGATGGATTTCGGTCAGGTGAAAGTTACCCGCTCCAAGTTCTATCGTATCTCCGGCGCCAGCACTCAACATCGTGGTGTGATTCCTGATATCGAGTTCCCGGACTTTTACGACGCTTACGAAGACATTGGTGA
>JAKSCP010000320.1 GCA_022360535.1 Pseudomonadales bacterium
GGCTGCGAGTGTAATCCTGACTTAAGTCAGTATCGCGGCGTCCTAGCACTTCAGCAATATGCCAGCCCATTTGAGAGCGGAAGGGCTCACTGACTTCGCCTTCTTCCAGCTCATTGATAACGACTTCCATCTCCAGGGGCATGCCTCCCTCGGAGACCCAGTCAAGATCGCCGCCGGCAACCACGGAGGCGGCATCGTCCGAGTTCTGGCGGGCGATCTCGGCAAAATCCTCACCATCCTCAACGATGCGACGGCGAAAATCGTGGATTAACTCGATTGTCTGTTGCTCGTCACGAATCTCGTTGGGCGCCAACATGATGTGACGGATATTAGTCTGTTTGACGATCTGCTCTGTACCACCGCGCTTATCGCGCAGTTGCACGATGTGAAAGCCATTGCCTGCTTCGATGGGGCCTTCAACTTCACCCACCGCCATGGGCTCTACCGCCCGGGCGAAAAGATTAGGCAGCTGATCCAGCTTCCGCCAGGCGAAGTTGGTGCCATCAATGGGGAATACGCGGGACTGAATAGCATCGGAGCGGACCTGCACGATGGTTTCGCCTTCTTCCAGTTTCGCTACCATGTCGGCAGCAAATTTCAGCTTGGCGGATTTGATCTGATCGGAATCGGAGCCGGATACCGGTACCAGGATATGGTCGATCAGATAGTCGGCAGCGACTATGGCTTGACCCATTTCTGAATTTAAGAAGTTGTCGATTTCCTGTTCGGTGACATGAATGCGGGAGTTAACAGCGCCACGCTGCAGTTCCTGCATAGTCAGTTGCTTACGAACCTGTTCTCTGGTGCGGAGATAGACGCCACCGGCTTCCAGATTTTGCACATACTGTTCGAAGCTCATGTTGTTGTCTTGCGCCATGCTGGCCAGCACGCGATTAATGGTGTCATCGTCATAGCGAATACTGGCTCGCTCGGCGAACTGCATCTGGATGTTTTCCAGAATGAGGGCTTCCAGGATTTCGTCACGCAATTGATTTTCCGGGGGGAGTTCCCGACCTTCGCGCGCTGCGGTGCCGCGCACATCATTGAGGCGGTCAAGCAGTTCGCTCTGCAGCACAACATCGCGGTCTACGATGGCTACAATCTTGTCCAGCAGCACGCGCTGGGCGTTGGCAGCGGAGGCCAGGGAAAGCACCAATACCAGAGTGGAGATCAGGCGGCTTGCTGAGAAAATCTTGTTCATACTCTCTATCACTGCGCTATTTATGACTGTTTGGGTTATGAGCGTTTAAGCTGGTCCAATACCCGGCCAATCAGGGATTCTCTGTTTCTCTAAAGCCCCAGATTCCATCCTGTAGCAGGTTGCTGAGGCCACTGCCGGTGAGGTTGCCCAGGCCGTTTAGGGTGATTTGGACAAAAAACCCGCGATTGGGTTCGATATTAGGGACAAACAACTCGGCGTCGTCAACCCATTCTCGGCCAATCAGCCGTATTGTGGCACAGCAATTACTCCATTCGACACCGGCGAAACTCTCCAGGTTCCGCGAATTGCTGTGGTCGTAATTCCAGCGGCCCAATACCTTCCAGGTGGAGGTGATGGGCCAGATCCCGGAGATATCGGTCTGCTTGATGCGGGAATCGATGCCGGCCGGGAATATAAAGAAGGGGGAGTTTACCAGACTCCGATAGCGGTAGGAGAGGTTAAACAGATGAGAGCTGTCCCGGTGGTAGCGCAGTTGAAAGCTGCCCTCGATGACCTCTTTGCGGTCCTCGTCCCATTGCACATCGGTGTTCAGGCGCCAATTCCGGCCCATGACCAGAGCGACTTCCCCGGCGATGGCTGATTGTTCCGACAACAGCGAGTAACGAGGTAACCAGTTTTGCAGCGGGTTTGCCAGACTAACCTGGCGGTCTTCGAAGTACTTGATCTGCCCGACGCTGAAGCGCGCCCGTTCGCTGCCCTGCGCGTCGAAGAAGCGACTGGTCAGTGCCACTGCGACCTGGTCCGCATCGGCGATGCGATCGCCACCACTGAAGCGATCATCGCGGAATAATTGATTGAAGCTGAAATTCAGCTCTGAGGTATCGAACAATGGCAGTTGACTCTGATCCTCAAACTCGCTGAAGAGGTAAAACAGCCTTGGTTCCAGAGTCTGGCTTGCACCATTGTCGCTGCGACGCTCAAAAATTAAGCCGCTATCGAAACTGTAAACGGGCACATCGATTTCCGGATCTTCGAGCGTGCCCAGTGCCTGGTTCTCCAGAGAATAGGAAATGTGTTTGTGGGTGGCATTGGCGCGCAGAAACCAACCGGGTGTCTCAATTGACCAGGCTAAGCTGGGTTCCAGGTTAATGCGCTCGCCATTTACCAGAGCACCGCCTTCAACCTGTGGTAGTGACAACAAGCCTTCTTCCAATTGCCGATCAAAGGACGTGACTTCGCCTTGTATCCCAATGCGAAATCCCAGCGGCAAATCGGTGCCTGTGTCGAAGGTGAATTGAGGCAGACGGTCGAAGGGTTTGTTGATGTTCGATGCATTGACGAATGGATCGATGATTTGAATGCGTTGTACGTTTACTCCAGCGCGCAAGAACTGGGAATTAAAATTAAGACGCCCCTGCTGATTCAGGTGGGTGCGACTGACTACGTTTATTCCGGTGCCGCCCAGATCGAAAAAATAGTCCTGGTCACTGACTTCATTGTAATCGACGAAAGTAGTGAAGTTGCCTCCGAGTGCTCCCTGATGTTGAAAGCCAACGAACCAACGGTCTTCTTCCGGTGGCGAGTCTGACCCGAAGATGTCACTGGTGGCTGGATCGAATTGATCATCGCCAGCCAGAAAAGTCCCGTTCAGGGTATTCATGGACCAGCTAGCCAGATAACGAAACTCGCCACCCACCATGACGCCGCGATCAGAAACGATGCGTGGCGAGAATGTGGCGTCGTAGTGAGGGGCCAGATTGAAGTAGTAAGGTAGTTCGAAATCGAAACCCCCGGTGCGGGTCGATCCGGCGCTGGGCGGCAGGAAACCGGATACCCGGGCATCGCCCAATGGGAACGGCAGGGTGAACGGGTAATAGAAGATCGGTACATTGCCCAGGCGGATGCTGGCATTGCGGGCGTAGCCGCGATTCTGTTCCTGATCCAGGACGATGTTGTTGGCGCGTAGAGTCCAGAACTGATTTTCCGGTTCGCAACGGCTGAACTCGCCATTGTCGATAGTGACTAAACCTGATTCGCTGCTGTAGACAATGCTGTCGGCATTTCCATGGGCGCCGTAGTCATGCAGAACATATTGGGCAGCCTCCACCCGATTCACCTGCTCATCGCTGTCGATGAATGCGGAATTGCCAAGCAGTAACAGCCCCCGCTCTCGAAAAATCACATTACCGTCCATCAGAACGGTATTGTTGGAGCGGTCAATACTGGTGATTTGATCATTTTCGATAGTGCGGGAACCTTGTTGTACGACCACATCACCGTCGATACTGATCAGGTTTTCGGAAATCTGATTAAGCCCGACACTGGTCTGAAACAAGGTGTCAGATTGATCCGGGTCGTTTGGCAAAACCGGCAGTTCCTGCAGCGGATCAACGAAACCACCGCAGCAGTTGTCTCCGATGGCCTGCCGTTGCTGCTCAGTCATTGCCTCCCTCGGCACCCAATCCAGAGGAAAGTGGGATTCCACAGAGCCAGCACCAGTTGCGATCCAGGCAGTGGAATCCCGCTTTCCTCTGGATTGGGTACCGAGAGAGGCAATGACTGAGCAGCAACGGCAGGCCATCGGAGACAACTGCTGCGGTGGTTTCGTTGATCCGCTGCAGGAAC
>JAKSCP010000314.1 GCA_022360535.1 Pseudomonadales bacterium
CGCGGCCTCTTACTATCTTGCGCAGACACCCGAAGGCACTGATTTCTCTGTGCTCCCGATCTTCTGGATGATCTCCCTGCTATTCATCGGTGGTAGCCGATTCGTCGGGAAAGTGATGTTGCAGGGTCTGATACAGAACTTCCGACCCAAAGAGCCGGTTATCATTTATGGTGCGGGTAGCTCCGGCATGCAATTAGTAGTCGCCTTGCAGAGTGGTGATCAGTATTTACCTGTCGCGTTCGTTGATGACAGTCAGAGTATGCTCGGAAGTGCAGTACATGGCATACGGGTATATAGCCCAAATTCTTTGTACGAACTCATCGAAACCTATTCAGTGCGACAGATATTCCTGGCTATTCCTTCGGCCACGCATGCTGAGAGGAAAGAGATTCTCAATCGCCTGGAGCATTTACCAGTTCATGTGAAAACTGTTCCCGACTTGTTCGATATGGTGTCCGGCAAGGTGGGTGTGGATGAGATCCGTGACATCGATATTGAAGATCTTCTGGGTCGCGACATCGTGCCACCGAATCCAGAGCTTTTGGGTGCCTGCATTAGTGGCCAGTCAGTGATGGTGACAGGGGCAGGGGGGTCGATTGGGTCAGAGCTGTGTCGCCAGATTATAACCATCAACCCAGCCCGCGTGGTGCTCCTGGATTCTTTCGAATATGGACTGTATGAAGTCGAGGCGGAGCTCAAACAAAACCTCAAGACTATAGAGAATGGCGAGAACATCGAAGTTGTCGCGCTGCTTGGGTCAGTGTGCAATCGTGTGCAAATGGAAAACGCCATCAAGAGCTTTGAGGTGGATACGGTATATCACGTTGCCGCCTATAAACAGGTACCAATGGTGGAAAAAAACGTCGTGGAAGGGGCGCAGAATAATATCTTCGGCACCCTGGTTTCTGCCCAGGCTGCTGAAGCCCTCAAGGTGAAAAATTTCGTATTCATCTCCACTGACAAGGCGGTGCGCCCAACCAATTACATGGGTGCGACCAAGCGCCTCGCTGAGCAGGTTTTGCAAGCGATGGCACAACGTGGAAGTAATACACGTTTCAGCATCGTACGCTTTGGTAATGTGTTGGGCTCTTCAGGATCAGTCGTCCCGCTGTTTCGTAAGCAAATTAGTAGTGGTGGTCCAGTAACAGTAACCCATCCTGAGGTGACTCGTTATTTCATGACAGTGCAAGAAGCCGCGCAATTAGTTTTGCAAGCCGGATCCATGGCGAACGGTGGTGAGGTTTTTGTGCTGGATATGAATGAGCCCATTCGCATTGTGGATCTGGCGAAGAAGATGGTTCATCTGATGGGCTACGATGTTAAAGATGAGAATTCCTACCGTGGTGATATCGCCATCGAATATACCGGTCTGCGACCTGGAGAAAAACTCTACGAGGAGTTGTTGATCGGTGAGTCGGTGACTGGCACTGAACACCCCAAGATCATGCGTGCTCGGGAAGACACGCTGGACTGGTATGCGCTGCAAGGACTGTTATCCAGGCTGGAGAAAGCCTGTCAACAGATCGACCTACCGGCAATCAAAGCCATCTTCCTGGAAGCGGTAGATGGATTTGAGCCGAAAGAGGATGTGAGCGACCCATTGTGGGATATCTACTACTCACAATCGCTGCTGGAAACTGAAGGTGATCCAGAGGAGCAACAGAACGTTACTCCTCTCTTTAAAGACTAATTTGGAGATTATTTTCTCCACGACCGGCTAAGCGCGAAATTCGTCAGTTTCTACTGACCTTCTCTTACTGAGCTCTTCTTACCGAGGTAATCACTATTGGGTCGATGGGCACATCGCCGTAAGGGCCAGATCTGCCAGTGGGTACCATGGCGATGGCGTCCACAACATCCATTCCGTCAATGACTGCACCAAACACCGCGTAACCGAAACCGCTTGGTGTTTCGTTTTGATGATTTAAGAAATCGTTGTTGACCAGATTGATAAAAAACTGGCTGGTAGCACTGTCTACTACGTTGGTGCGAGCCATGGCGATGGTGCCGCGATTGTTGGGCGCATCTGCAGCCGCTTCGTTCTTAATGGCGTCATAAGTAGAAAGCTGCACCATGTTCTCATTGAAGCCACCACCCTGGATCATGAATCCGGAAATAACGCGGTGGAAGATGAGGCCATCGTAGAGTTCGTTGTCTGTGTAACGTAAGAAGTTTTCCACACTGATGGGTGCCTTATCCGCCCACAACTCGATGGTAATGGTTCCTTTATTTGTCTCCATGACTACTATGGGGTTGTCTTGCGCCATTGCTGTGAAACCGAAGGTCAACAGGATGGTTAAAAGTAGTGCGCGCATGTAGGGGTCTCCCTCTGTCTTTTGTTGCTTGCAAGCAGTAGCTGCCGAATGGCCCGCTACTATACATTATTTGCGAGTTGCTTAACTACAGATTAACGGCTGTCCTGGAATAGAGGGCGCTACGGCAGCTACGCGGTCTTGGTGAGAGGACGGTGAATGTGGAGAAGTGCCTGGGTAAGATGGCTGCCCAACCTGGACTCGAACCAGGAACCAAGTGATTAACAGTCAC
>JAKSCP010000484.1 GCA_022360535.1 Pseudomonadales bacterium
ATCGCAATGGGCGCTTCGCACATACGTTGATGCAGCACCAGTGGTACCGAGAGTGAGCCAATAGCTCGACTCTCATCTTCGACAGCCACCCGTTGCGTGTCTTGCCAGTTTAGATCGAGCAGGCGAATAGCCAGGCGGTTTTCAAAATCGATTTGACTCGGTTGTCCCTGGGCACGGCGTCCGAACGCGGACCCCCGGTGTTGCGCAAAACCTTCCAGGTCCAGACTGTTAGGCAGACTATTCAGTAAGTGCGTCTTGCCGCTGCCGGTCTTGCCGGCGATGACCACCAGATTGTCATCGCTGGCCAGTCGCTGCACGTGTTCAATCAAACTGCGTCGTAGCGCTTTGTAGCCACCGGCGATGCGTGGCACGTGAATACCCTCAGCAGCGAGCCATTGTTGGGCGATACTGGAGCGCAGGCCACCGCGAAAACAATACAGGGCGCAATTCGGATGGTTCTGGACATAGTCTTTCCAGGCTCGCACCCGCGCAGCTTTCACCTCACCGGCAACCAATTCCTGTCCCAGTGCAATTGCCGCCTCTCTGCCTTGTTCCCGGTAGCGTCGTCCAACGGCCTGCCGTTCGTCATCATTAAGCAGTGGATGATTGATAGTGTTGGGAAAGGCACCGCGTTTGAATTCGACGGGTGCGCGAACATCCAGCAGGGGGGTTTGGTTTTGAAACAGCGTGGCGAATTCCCCGGCCTGGATGAGATCTGACATGAAGGCTTGCTAATGGCTCAATCAATTGCGAATTGCTGTTGAAGTGTATCATCGGCAACCAGTTCTCCCTAGGCTCAGACTTGGAGGAGGCAGGCGGGCTGTTTATTATGTTCAGCAGATTTCCTTAACCTGTCGGAGTCCGTTATCAGCAACGATCCTTCTCATTCAGCGCCCGACCCATTTGCCCTGGTGGCAAAGATCAAGACCAGGGGCCCCGCGCCTGTGCATCTTTGGGATCCGCCTTTCTGCGGTGACATTGATTTGCTGATCAAAAAAGACGGGACCTGGGTGCACGAAGGCAGGCCGATACGGCGCCTGGCGATGGTGCAATTGTTTGCTTCGGTGTTGAAGCGTGAAGAGGACAGCTATTTCCTGGTCACTCCGGTAGAGAAAGTGGGTATTCAGGTGGAAGATTGCCCGTTCGTGGTAACAGAGATGGATGTGGTGACGACTAACGGGGAGCAACAACTGCAATTCACTACCAACACTGGGGAGACAGTGATCGCTGATGCTGATCATCCTCTTAAGGTCACCACTGACCCAGAAAGTGGTGAACCCCATCCCAGTCTGCATATCCGATCGGGCCTGGAAGGGCTGCTCAATCGCGCCGTGTTTTATCGGCTGGTAGAACTGGCGGAGCCGGCTACAGTTTCACAGGACAGGCTTGCAGTGCGAAGCGCTGGTGAGTCTTTCCTGCTGGGGGAAACCGATTCCGAATGAGCCATTGCGGCCGCCGCAAACAGGCTGTTTCATTGACCTGAATAGGCAAAAACGGCATCATTAGCCCCCTTTTTTTGAGCCCGATTCCAGGCAACTCGTGTGCCTTTGAGACCGCCTTGGCCAGTCTCGCGGAATCAGCCAGGATGGCAGGCTCATTCAAACACTCTCGTAACTTTTAATAGAGCACATTAGAGAACATTGGAGAATCCATGAAGGTTCTTGTTGGAATAAAGCGCGTGGTTGATGCCTACGTGCGGGTCAGAGTGAAATCTGACGGGACTGGTGTTGACCTTACCAATGCCAAAATGGCGATTAATCCTTTCTGTGAAATCGCAGTTGAAGAAGCGATTCGCATGAAAGAGGCCGGAAATGCAGATGAAGTCATTGCGGTGTCTATTGGCCCGGCAGCGGCTCAGGAACAAATTCGTACCGCGCTGGCCCTGGGATCTGATCGCGGCATCCTGGTGGAAACTGATGAGGAAGTGCAGCCGCTGGCGGTGGCCAAAGCGCTCAAGGCCATTATTGAAAAGGAACAGATCGACCTGGTCATTCTCGGCAAGCAATCGATTGACAGCGATAACAATCAAGTGGGCCAGATGCTGGCAGCACTTTGCAACTATCCCCAGGGCACCTTTGCCTGCAAAGCTGAACTGCAAGACGGGAAGATTCAGGTAACGCGTGAAATTGATGGCGGGGAGCAAACGGTACTCTTGGATTTGCCAGCCATTGTTACAACAGATTTGCGTCTTAACGAACCTCGTTACGCTTCTTTGCCGAATATTATGAAAGCGAAGAAAAAGCCTATCGATACGCTGACACCAGCGGACCTTGGCGTTGATGTTTCTTCTAACATCAAGACTCTGAGTGTGGCACCACCTGCGGAACGCAGTGCAGGAGTTAAAGTGGAGTCGGTCGAGCAATTGGTAGATAAACTGAAAAACGAGGCGAAGGTAATCTAGGTATCACTATGGCGACTTTAGTAATAGCAGAACACGATAACGCGTCGCTCAAGAAGGCGACACTTAATACTGTTTCAGCCGCCAGTGCTATTGGCGGTGAGGTAGATGTCCTGGTAGCCGGCAGTGGTTGTCAGGCTGCGGCGGAAGCCGCCGCTCAGATAGCGGGTGTGGGCAAAGTACTGATGGCTGATAACGCCTGTTATGAACATCAGTTACCGGAAGCAGTGGCACCTTTGGTTGCAGAACAGGGGAAAGGCTATTCACATCTGTTAGCTGCAGCGACGACCACAGGCAAGAACCTGATGCCCAGAGTAGCTGCTCTGTTAGATGTTGGCCAGATCTCCGACATCGTTGAAGTACAAAGTGAGGACACTTTCGTTCGTCCCATTTACGCGGGTAATGCCCTGGCTACAGTGCAATCTGCTGATGCGGTTAAAGTAGTGACAGTACGTACTACTGCGTTCGGTGAAGCCGAGCAAGGTGGGAGCGCTGCGGTTGAATCTCTGGATCAAGTGGAAGAGCAGGCACTGTCCAGTTTTGTGAGCGAACAGCTTTCCCAGTCAGAACGTCCTGAACTGACCGCAGCATCAATCATTATATCCGGTGGTCGAGGCATGCAAGACGGTGAAAACTTTGCCTTACTGGAAAAAGTCGCCGACAAGTTGGGCGCGGCCATCGGTGCCTCACGAGCCGCAGTGGATGCTGGATTTGTGCCTAACGACTATCAAGTAGGTCAGACAGGTAAAATCGTTGCGCCGGATCTCTATATCGCAGTAGGCATTTCGGGAGCGATTCAGCATCTGGCTGGTATGAAGGACAGCAAAGTCATCGTGGCTATCAATAAGGACGAAGAGGCACCAATCTTTCAGGTGGCCGACTACGGACTGGTTGCTGATCTGTTTAAAGTACTTCCTGAGTTGGAAGCGGCCTTGTAACACTTTTCAAGGATAAAAAAAGATCAAAAAAAGCCCGGTAATACCGGGCTTTTTTGTTTATTCAGCAGAGTTTTGTTGCTGACCATCCTGTTGACGTTTACGGACCTCCCGAGGATCGTTGGGAGCACGTCCACTGAAAGTCGGAGCAGGCTGGGCAATCTGTGCTACCGGTGCCGGCTCTTCTGGCACTTCTTCGACGGTCTGAGGTTCGGGCTCACTCGCTGTCGCAGCCGGAGTTTGCTCTTCCGCCGTGGTTTTAACTGACTCAGGTTCTATAGCTTCTGCAGGTTTTTGAACAGGGTCAGGCGTCACAGATTCTTCATTGACGGCTGGCTCTACCGGATCACTTATCGTGAAACTCGGTTCAGCGATAACTTGATCATTTGACGCTGCTGATTTTGCAATCGAAGCGGGTGCTGCTTCGACGTCGTTGTTTTCAGTTGGCGCTGGCGTGGCAGGTTCGACGCTTTCAGAACTCTCGCCAATTGCTGATGTATCAGAGACCGGTACATCAGAACGGGTTTCTGATGTAACCGACTCCACCGATGTATCAACAGCAGGCGCCGAATCCTGTTGTGCTTCAACTTGTGGCGTGACTTCAGCAGCTATCGGCGCATTCTGCTTCGGGTTTGCTGGGTTTGCGACAGCAGCCGCGTTGTTTTCCTCTACAGCCGGAGCAGACTGAACCGCTTCTTGTGCGTTAGCTTGTCTGTCGTCCTGTTGTGGCCTCGGGCCTCGCTTGCGCGGTGTCGTATTCCGTGGTCGCTTGTCCGATGAGCGGCGGGGCGCTGCGTCTTTGTTGCCTCGTTCGCTGCGCTCATTCTTGCGCTCGTTACTGCGGTTACGATTCTGGTCTCTGTTTTGATCCCGATTGCGCTCAGACCGATTGTCATCACGGGCGTCTTTTCTGTTACCGCGATTATCCCGGTTATCACGTTTTTCATTCCGCTGATTACCGCGGTTGTCGTTGCGACGATTATCCTGATCCCGTTTGTTCTCTCGATCATTGCTGCGGTCGTTGTTACGGTCATTCCCGCCGCGGGCTTGCTGACCGCCCTGCTTGCGTCGGTTTTGATCGGATTTACCGCGCTGCTGTTTTCTATCGTCGCGTCCATCTTTACCATCACGGCGGTTATCGCGCTTATCTCTGCGATCGCCCTTGGCTTGCTGACCACGCCCACGGGATTGACCACGATTGCCACGGCCTCCTGATTTGCCTCTACTACGTTTGGGTGGTTGCTTCTTTTCTTCACCGCCGAATAAAGCGGCAAACAGTCGGGCAAAGAATCCTTTCTCCTTCTTCTTAGGCGCCGGGCGTGCTGCCGGGGCATTGTTCACAGTGGGTTTTTGTACAGCTGCTTCCTGCTGTACCTCAGGCTTCACCTTGGGAGCCTGCTCCGGCTCGCTGCTGGCATCTACCTCATAGGCTTCAGCATGACGATTAACGCCAGTGATTTCGTAGTGCGGAGTTTCCATTTCCGGATTCGGAATAATGATCAACTTGGTCTTACTTTGATCTTCAATTTCCGCCAGAGCGGCACGCTTCTCATTGAGAAGGTAAGAAGAGACAACCAATGGTACTGTCGCCTTAACTTCACGACTCTTCTGCTTGTTGGCTTCTTCCTGCAAGATTCTCAGGATAGACAGTGACAGAGATTCCACATCGCGAATGGTGCCCTGACCGCTGCAGCGGGGGCAGACGATAGCACTGGTTTCGCCCAGTGAAGGTCGCAGCCTCTGCCGGGACATTTCTAACAGACCAAAGCGTGAGATACGACCGACCTGTACCCGGGCACGGTCAGTTTCCAGGGCTTCACGCATACGGTTCTCGACTTCACGCTGATTGCGGTTTGAAGTCATGTCGATGAAGTCGATGACTACCAGGCCACCCATGTCGCGCAGACGCAGTTGCCGGGCGATTTCATCAGCCGCTTCCAGATTGGTGTTGAGTGCCGTTTCTTCAATATCAGACCCCCGCGTCGCCCGCGATGAGTTGATATCAATAGAAATAAGCGCTTCGGTTGGATCGATCACCACCGAGCCACCGGAGGGCAGACTTACTTCACGTTCGAAGGCACTCTCGATCTGGCTTTCGATTTGATAACGATTAAACAGGGGCAGGGCATCGGAATACTGCTTGATGCGACTCTCGTACTGAGGCATTACCTGGCGAATGAAGCTGATTGCTTCCTGATAGGACTCTTCAGTATCAAGCAGCACCTCACCAATTTCTTTTCGCAGGTAATCGCGAATGGTGCGAATAATGACATTGCTTTCCTGGTAGATAAGGAAAGGAGCTGACTTCTGGGCGCCCGCTTCCTGAATCGCATCCCACAACGCTAAAAGATAGTCCAAATCCCATTGCAGTTCTTCATGCTCTTTGCCGACACCAGCCGTGCGCACGATTAGACCCATGCCATCTGGAAGTGTCAGCGCGCGCAGTGCCTCGCGAATTTCGGAGCGATCATCGCCCTCGATACGGCGGGAAATGCCACCCGCTTTGGGGTTGTTAGGCATCAGCACCAGATAGCGTCCGGCCAGGCTCACGTAAGTGGTCAGAGCAGCACCTTTATTGCCACGCTCTTCTTTCTCCACTTGCACGATAACCTCAGTGCCTTCGGAGACCAGGTCCTTGATGGTAGAGCGGTCGCCGTTACTGCGGGCGTCGCTCTTGTAGTAATGACGGGCGATCTCTTTCAACGGCAGGAAGCCGTGGCGTTCTGCGCCGAAGTCGACAAAGGCAGCTTCCAGGCTGGGTTCCACCCGGGTGATCTTGCCTTTGTAAATATTCGCTTTCTTCTGAATGCGGGTTCGGTTTTCGATGTCCAGGTCGTACAGACGCTGGCCATCAACGAGAGCAACGCGCAATTCTTCCTCTTGCGTTGCGTTTATCAGCATGCGTTTCATGTTGGTTCACTTTCCTTGAGTAAGGAGAGCAAATCAGGAGGGACTATCGAGGGACACTGGCTTAAGGGTCGAGCTGTGCCAAACAGAGCCTGGGAAAAGCCACCCGTGGCCGTGGCAGCAATAAAACTAGAAATGCAGAAGTCGGTACGCTGGGTACCGGCTGGATCCTTTATCTACTTGAGAAGTCGGATTGATAATGCATCTAAATTATTGTTTTTACTTATAAACCTGTCTTGCGCTGTGTCTGTATGCCCACTATGGATACCATTGCTTACGGCATCGGCTCGAAGGGCTGTCGAATAGTAATCCTGAATTTCTCTCTGTGCCTGCTCCTCAGAGCCAGGCTATTCAAATCATTTCCTGAGGCAGTGGCTGGTATCTCTGTCTAGCGCTGTCGCTGCGACTTTTTTGCCCAGACTGCCAACTTTATATCCGCCGAATTCTGCTTTCTTGAATAGCGCCTCAATCGTGCGAGGGCTGTTTCGGCGTTCCGGGAGCAGGGGGGTCGATAGTTCCGACCTGTTAGTACCTGCTGCATAGCATTGTATTTCACCCGCAAAGTCGAGAATTCTTCGAAGCTTTCTCAGTTCGGGCGTGCACAATTGTCTGCAATACACAATGCACGGACGGGACTATAGCAGCTATACCTCCCGGTCACAACAGAATCGCCCCCGCTCAAGCCTAAAAAAGCGCCAAAAAACAAAGGCATGGCCAGTTTTCCGCAGGGTATTTCCCAATTATCGCTAAACTCTGAGAACAGCGCGCAAAGCCCCGTATTGTCTTGCTTGATTATGAAAAACCCCTGTGGTTAAAATACTCGGCCACGTGGCTTTGCCGGTACAAAGACACATAGACACGCGAAAAATCGGTTAATTCCGAGCAAAACATAGAAAAAGAACGAAAAATATCGGCCAAAAAGATCAAATTTGGCCAGTGTCTGTACCGAATCTGACTTAGTCTGATTTAGAAAGTCTGAAAAGTCTAAGAGAGAGGCGCCGAATTGAGAGTAAGGCGCTGCTAAGCCACCACTAAAAAACAGTTTTTAATAACTATTTGGCCAATTCGAGGATTGGCCGCAGGGCTTTGTCGGCGCGATTCGCTGGTCTGACAGTGCTTCTGCAAACCTTTTCAGGGGTGGGGACAACATCGATGACTATTTATTCCTATTGCCGGACTTCCGAATTAGAAGCGTCCATGGAGCAAGAGACTCTGGACAGCATTCTGGAACCGGAGCTGCTGGCCATTCAAACATATTGCCTGCAGCACAGTTGGTTCATGACAGAGACCATACGCGATGATAACTGCAGTTGGTCCCAGGAATTCCGCAAGAGGGAAAACGGCAAACAATTGCTGTCTTCGTTAAAGGCTGGCGATGTCATTCTGTGCAGCAGACTGGAGCGCATAGTGAGTTCTGGTGCGGAAGCGGTAAAGTTGATGGCTCAGTTAAGAGACAAGCAGGTGCAACTGCATGTTGTGGAGTTAGGTGGTGATGTCACCAATCCCGAGTTTACCGTCAATTTTGAACAAGTGGCGAAACTGTTCTCCTCATTGGAGAAGCGTAAATCTGCGGAACGCATTAAAGGCGTTAAGCAACGTCAGCGTAAGCAGGGACGTTATCTGGGTGGCAGTCGACCTTTTGGTTATATGATCCACGAAAACGGTCGCCTGATTGAAAACCCGATGGAACAACGGGTATTGAAAAAAATCATGGAGCTGAAAAAGCAGGGCAAATCTTTACGGGCGATTTCCAATGAAGTGTCTACGCCGGTTATGCCAATCAGTTTCAAAACCGTGCAACGACTGCTGCAGCGCCACGCCGATCAGTTACAGAGCTAAGCGCTTTATTGGCTCGTTTAGCGTGGGCAATTCCACCACTGCATTGCCGCGTGAATCAGAACTAACCCGGGGTATAATTGATCCGTCAGCGGGCACATTGCTGCTGACTGAGGGACTTAGCTAACCCCATGTTTAATCCTTTTCCATTGTTCGTTGGTCTGCGCTATTCATTGACGCGCAAGAACAATCTGTTCCTTTCCTTCGTCTCTTTGATATCCATGCTGGGAATCAGCCTGGGTGTATTGATCCTGATTGTAGCGTTGTCGGTGATTAATGGCTCCATCGTTACCTTGCGGGAAGAAGCGCTAAAGTCTGTGCCCCATGCCACTTTGTCGGGTCCAGGCGTGGCCGATGACTGGTCGCAGTTACATACAGATGTACTCGGTCATCCTGAAGTGTTAGCTGCGGCACCTTTTATCGAGGGTGAGGCGACTGTCAGGCATCAGGGTCAGGTTGTTTTTGTGCGATTAAGGGGAGTTGACCCTGAGCTGGAAAACAGCGTCAGCAACAACGAGAGCAGCTTCTATGCAGAGCTGTTGGCGCGACTCGCTGCAACGGAAAACGGCATCATTCTCGGTACACAGCTCGCTGGTGAACTTGGCATCTTCAGTAGCACTGAAGTCAGTGTGCTGGGGCTGGGCAGTCTATTACAGCGAGAAGAGTCCGATGCGCTGGCATTCGAAGTATTGGGGTTTGCGGATTTCGGATTATATGGCAATAACAATATTGCGCTGGTCAATCTAAACCAGGCGCAGCAGCTTTTCGCCAACGACGCCGGAACCGAGCTTAACTTAAGACTACGAGTGGATGATGTGCTGCGGGCTGGAGAAATTGCCCAGGCTGCGGCAGGCGCTTCGACAGTGGAGGTGGCCCCCTGGTATGAAGTGCAGGCGAGTCTGTTCAATGCACTGAATATGGAAAAGATGCTGACTTCATTTATGTTACTTATGATCGTGGTGATTGGTGCGGTCAATATCATTTCCACTCTGGTGATGGTGGTGTCGGACAAGAGCGCGGACATCGCCATCTTGCGCACCATGGGCGC
>JAKSCP010000213.1 GCA_022360535.1 Pseudomonadales bacterium
ACACCCACTAAGCCGTTATCGTAATATTGGTATTGCCGCGCACGTTGATGCTGGTAAGACCACCACAACAGAACGTGTTTTGTTCTATACCGGTATCTCACACAAGATTGGTGAGGTGCACGATGGTGCTGCCACCATGGACTGGATGGAGCAAGAGCAGGAACGAGGTATCACTATTACTTCTGCTGCGACTACTTGTTTCTGGAACGGCATGGACAATCAATACGATGAGCATCGTATTAACATTATCGACACGCCGGGACACGTGGACTTCACTATTGAGGTGGAGCGTTCACTGCGTGTATTGGATGGCGCGGTAGTAGTTCTGTGCGCGTCTTCCGGTGTGCAGCCACAAACTGAAACAGTTTGGCGTCAGGCTAACCGTTATGAAGTGCCTCGCATGGTCTTCGTCAACAAGATGGACCGTGCCGGTGCGGACTTCCTCAAAGTTGTTCAGCAAATGAAAGATCGCTTGGGTGCGAATGCTGTACCTCTGCAACTGGCTATCGGTGCCGAAGATGAATTCAAGGGCGTTATCGATTTGGTGAAGATGAAGTCCATTGTCTGGAACGAAGAAGATCAGGGCACGACTTTCACCTATGAAGAAATCCCCGGTGATCTGCAGGCGCTTGCCGACGAGTGGCGTGAGCACATGGTTGAAGCTGCGGCCGAAGCCAACGAAGAAGTCATGGAGAAGTACCTGGAAGGTGGTGAGCTTTCTGAAGAAGAGATTATGGCGGCGATCCGTCAGCGTACCCTCGCAAATGAAATCGTACCTGTATTGTGCGGTTCTGCCTTCAAAAACAAAGGTGTGCAAGCCGTATTGGACGCCGTTGTTGATTACATGCCTTCCCCAACAGAAGTTAAGGCGATCGAAGGTGTGAATGAGAAAGATGAAAAAATCACCTGTGAAGTAAAAGACGATGCACCATTTGCGTCTCTGGCTTTCAAGATTGCCACAGACCCCTATGTGGGTACGCTAACTTTCTTCCGCGTGTACTCTGGCTCGCTAAATTCTGGCGACACAGTTTACAACCCGCTCAAGCACAAAAAAGAGCGTGTGGGTCGTATGGTGCAAATGCATTCCAACTCCCGTGAAGAGATCAAGGAAGTCTTGGCCGGCGATATCGCTGCGGCCATCGGTCTGAAAGACGTCACTACCGGTGAAACTCTGTGTTCACCTGATCATATCGTGAAGCTTGAGAAGATGGACTTCCCCGATCCGGTAATTTCGGTAGCGGTTGAGCCCAAGTCAAAGGCAGACCAGGAAAAGATGAGTATTGCTCTGGGTAAACTGGCTCAGGAAGATCCGTCTTTCCGTGTTGAGTCTGACGAAGAATCTGGCCAGACCATTATCTCTGGCATGGGTGAGCTGCACCTGGACGTACTGGTTGACCGTATGCGTCGTGAGTTCTCCGTTGAAGCGAACATTGGTAAGCCACAGGTGGCCTACCGCGAAACAATCCGCAAGGCGGTTGAAGTTGAAGGTAAGCACGTCAAGCAATCCGGTGGTCGTGGTCAGTACGGTCACGTCTGGTTGAAGCTTGAGCCAGTGGATCCAGATGAAGAGTACGAATTTGTGAACGAGATCGTGGGTGGTGTGGTTCCTCGCGAATACATTCCTGCGGTTGATAAGGGCGTACAAGAGCAGATGCAGAATGGCTGTCTGGCAGGTTATCCGCTGCTGGCCATGAAGGTCACTTTGTACGATGGCTCTTTCCACGATGTGGACTCCAGTGAAATGGCATTCAAGATCGCTGGTTCGCTGGCGCTGAAAAAAGGTGCTCTGGAAGCAGACCCTGCATTGCTTGAGCCAATGATGGCTGTTGAAGTAGTAACGCCTGAAGAATACATGGGTGACGTGATGGGCGATCTGAACCGTCGTCGCGGCATGGTTGGTGGTATGGAAGACACTGCTGCAGGCAAGGTCATCAATGCCGACGTGCCTCTGTCTGAAATGTTCGGTTATGCAACCGACTTGCGTTCAGCAACTCAGGGTCGTGCGACTTACACCATGGAATTTAAAAAATACGCCGAAGTGCCCAGCAATATTGCTGAAAGCATTATCGACAACACTTAATTCGCGAATAGGAAATATTGTAAGAGGATAAAACAGTGGCGAAGGAAAAATTTGAAAGAAATAAGGTACACGTAAACGTAGGCACGATTGGTCACGTAGACCATGGTAAGACGACGTTGACTGCTGCACTGACCAAGGTTTGTGCGGAAGCTTACGGTGGTGACCTTAAGGCATTTGACGAAATCGATAACGCGCCAGAAGAGAAAGAGCGTGGTATCACCATTGCGACGTCTCACGTTGAGTACGATTCGCCTAACCGCCACTACGCCCACGTAGACTGCCCAGGCCACGCTGACTATGTAAAGAACATGATCACCGGTGCGGCGCAGATGGACGGCGCGATTCTGGTTTGCTCTGCCGCTGATGGCCCCATGCCACAGACTCGTGAGCACATTCTGTTGTCACGTCAGGTAGGCGTACCTTACATCGTAGTCTTCATGAACAAAGCGGACATGGTTGACGATGAAGAGCTACTTGAGCTGGTTGAAATGGAAATTCGTGAGCTGCTGGACCAGTACGAATTCCCAGGTGACGACACACCCATCATCATCGGTTCTGCACTTAAAGCCCTCGAAGGCGATACTTCTGACATCGGTGCCCCTGCGGTACAGAAGCTGGTTGAGACTCTGGATGAGTACATCCCAGAGCCAGAGCGTGATGTTGAGAAGCCCTTCCTGATGCCAATCGAAGACGTATTCTCCATCTCTGGTCGCGGTACGGTTGTGACTGGTCGTGTTGAGCGCGGTGTGATCAAGGTAGGTGAAGAGATCGAGATCGTTGGTATCAAGGATACTGAAACGACTACCTGTACTGGTGTTGAGATGTTCCGCAAGCTGCTGGATGAAGGCCGTGCGGGTGAGAACGTGGGTGTTCTTCTGCGTGGTACCAAGCGTGATGAAGTTGAGCGTGGCCAGGTACTGGCTGCTCCCGGCACGATTACTCCTCACACCAAGTTCGAAGCTGAGGTTTATATCCTGAGCAAAGACGAAGGTGGCCGTCACACGCCATTCTTCAAGGGCTACCGTCCCC
>JAKSCP010000309.1 GCA_022360535.1 Pseudomonadales bacterium
CCACGCCGGCCCGCAGAGCAGCCATCATGCCAGTCTTCCCGTGTGCATGGGCGGCAACCTTCCGTCCCATTGCATGTGCTGCTTGCACCAGCGCAATCTGCTCTTCATCGGTAAACTGTTGTTCCGTACCAGTAGCGGTCAGACTCAACACGCCGCCGGTAGCAACATACTTTATGTGATCCGCGCCGTATTTGATCTGGGTGCGCACCGCCTTGCGACACTCGGTGACACCATCGCAAACCCCGGAATGGGGTTCTGGAAAGACATCATCCCGGAACCCTCCGCCATCACCATGACCGCCTGTGGGGCTGATGGTCTGACCTGCAGCCTTGATGCGCGGCCCCATCACGACGCCCTGGTTAATCGCATCTCGTAGCGCAAAGATGGCATTACGAGAGCCTCCAACATTGCGAATCGTGGTAAAACCAGCACGCAGAGTGCGCATGCCGAATTCGAGTCCTAGTAAAGTACTGAATTCAGTAGTGCGGGTTACTGCGATTTCACGCCGGTTGGGTTCTTGTTGGCTGAGGATATGGGTATGGGAATCGATCAGGCCCGGCAGCACAAACTGATTGGACAGATCAATAACCGTGGCGTTCGCCGTTCCGCTGACCTGACCGGGAGAAACAAAGCCGTCTCTGATTTCGACGATTTCATTGTTACGTACAATGATGCTCTGTTCCGTTCTGGCGTCTTCGCGCGCATCGGACAGCAGCGTACCAGCATGAATGATGCGCCATTCATCAGCTATCTGGGCGGACAGACTGGACCAGCAGGTCATCGCAGTCAGGAATAGAATCTTACGTAGCATACGTAACCTACATAACATAAGGCACCTCGTCTGGCGTGATCTTGTTTTTATTGAGATTATCACAGTATTAGCTCAATCGACTGACAGAATAATAGAAAAGGAAGGAATGATGAGAGTCTTCTTACACCGCTGCGCATGCACCTCCAGGCACATTGGCCTGGTCCTTGTCATGGCATTGTTTGCCTCCTGCACCACAACACCGACAGGTTCGGTCGACTTCTCTTTTGATCTAAACAGCGCAGATCTGCTGCGTGCTTCACCAGAGTCCGTAGGCATGGATTCCGAGCGCCTGAATCAACTCACTGCAGCCATGCAGGAACTGGTTGACGAGGGCCTACTGGCCGGCGCGGTGACAGTGGCAGCCAGGGATAACCGCATCGTGCATTTTGAATCCGTCGGTTACCGCGACAAGGAAATTGGCGCCAGGATGATGGATGACAGCCTGTTTCGAATTTACTCGATGACGAAGCCGGTAACCGGTGTCGCCTTGATGATTTTGTACGAGGAAGGAAAATTCAATCTTTCTGATCCTGTCGAAGACTACATCCCTGAGATGAAAGATCTACAAGTATTTGCAGGCACCGATGATGATGGGTCTATGATCACGGAAGCGGCCGATCACAAGATGACTATCAGGGAATTGATGAGCCACACCGGGGGACTAACCTACGGCGTCTTCGCCAGTTCACCGGTTGATACTGCCTATCTTGAATCGGGTATTGGAGCTGCGGCTGCCGCCGGCATTCTTAAGACTGGTGAAACTTCCCGGGATTTCGTACGAAAGCTTGGCCAGATTCCATTGAAGCATCAACCAGGTTCACGCTGGGAGTATTCCGTCTCGGTCGATGTACAAGGTGTTCTTGTGGAAGTCTTATCGGGTCAGAAGTTTTCCCAGTTCCTGCAAGAACGAATATTTGCTCCCCTGGAAATGAATGACACCGCGTTTTACGTGCCCGAAGAAAAGCTTGATCGATTCGCGCAGATGTACGTTTTTGACCCTGACGGAAACTTGATTCCTCAAGAGTTGTTCGATGGAGCCAGCTATACCTCAGCACCTGCTTTCGAGTCTGGTGGTTCAGGTTTGGTTTCCACTGCCAGCGATTATCTGCGCTTCAGTCAAATGCTACTCAACGGTGGCGAACTGGATGGTGTTCGCATACTGGCACCCCTCACCGTGGCTCAGATGTCCCAGGACCAAACTCCAAGGGACATGGACATTGGCTCTTTGGGAAGAAGCGGTACCGTATTCGGATTGGATTTTGCGGTGATCACCGATCCGGTGGAAGCTGAAAGCTACTCCAAAGGTGAATACTACTGGGGCGGCGCCGCCGGCACCTGGTTCTGGATCGATCCCGTCGAAAACATCACGTTCGTGGGCATGATTCAGGCAGCTGGAGCTGATCTTCCCGATGTGCGGACCATTTCCAGAAGACTGCTGTATCAGTCAATTACTGAACCTTACGGGATTTAGCGAGAATCTAACTCTCATTATCTGGCAAGAGTGGCGGCATCGGACAATCCAGAGTCGCCGCTATTGCTCGCACCATTTCCGCTTCGATAGGCTTAATCTGACCATCAGCACTTACGGTTTCAACGCAGGCTTTCAAAAGTAGCGGCTTTTCAAGCGGCTTAACCAGGCAAAGCTCGTCGAGAGCCCTATCGAGCTTGCTGAAGCTGATGTCTTCTCTTTCCAGGAACACCAAACCGATTTCCAGTTTGTTGGTGCCACGGGTAAATGCCTGGCCGGC
>JAKSCP010000485.1 GCA_022360535.1 Pseudomonadales bacterium
GGAGACACTAATAGCTCAATAGTTTAACGATCATTCTAATCGGCTGCAGAATCCGATAGCTCAGAACCTACTCAATTGTGCGGCGGTAACCACTCCGTCAGTCACAGCGATATAAAGTGAACGGTTCGAACTGACGAAGATTGAGCTGTTGGAGTTGGAAGTTTGCCAACGATATGTAGCCCTTTCCCCGCTAGCATCGATGGAAAGGGTTGCCGAGCCCGGACCACAGTCAAGTAGCTCAGCCAGATCAATGGCAGTCTGCCCGACTTGCACATTGGCTGCGGCCGCTGTCAGGTCTTCGACAGTGCAATTGGTGGTGAACTCGATAGCTTCAGTTGAATAAAAATTCAGACTCTTTATCTGATTGTCAATGATCGACGCGCGGATGGTTTCATTACCTGGTGGCCGGAAGGGAATCGGTGAAGGAGTGGGCACATAGGTGGCGGCAGACGAGTACCAATAGTATTCCTGTTGGTGATTCACTTCGTCAAAAACCACTTGCTGCAGATTACCCTGACAATCCAATGCTGCCACTAGGTCTTCATAGACATCATTAATGCTGACATTCCGGAATCCGCTCAGCATATCTTCGTTTTGACATCCTATTGATTGTTCGTTCAGGCTATAACTAATCGACTCCAGCTCGCCTTCTCTCAGCGCGAAGGTAATAGATGGCGATGAGTGGTTACCACTAACCAAGACCGGACTCCCCTGGGGCACCCAAACTGTCGGGCCGCCACCGATAAAAGTACCACCAAATGAACCACTACCGGCATTAGGAAATCCATCGTTGCCCACCCAATTGGCCAGTACCAGACGGCCGCTAACCAGGTCGACCTGTGCCCTAACAAGATGAGCCTGGCATCCGATCAGTTCTTCCGCTTCGGCAAGGCTCATAGAAAAATCCAATAAAGGAATTGCTAAATTGATTTCTGCTCTCGTGCATTCCTGCTCTGGCTGTAATTCATCCACGCTGATCAGTTCGAAGAGATTGTCGCCCTGGTGTTGGAACACTGCGTTTAGTATCAGGCTCTGCGGGGTGTTATTTCCAGGCAGCACGTCTATGCTGGAGAGTCTCAGCTGCCCCTGATCCGGATAAAACGTATTGCTGGCACTGCGGGGAGAAAAGAAAAAAGGATTGTAGTAGGCATCCTGAGCGTGCAGCTTGCTCGCAAGGAAAATTGAGACCAGGATGACGGCTAAAAACTGCGGAGTCCGATAATACATAATTCGTATTCCTGTCATGTCGAATAACTTAAGCAAAACGCCCTTTTCGAATCAAACTACAGTCTAATAGCTCTCACTGTATTGCTCAATCTATCGTAATCTTAAGCTGACCTCATTTTCTCCGGACAAAACTTGTTTGCCTACAGGCTCGACATGGTCTCCAGTTTTCGCCGACCCCCAACTCATCAAGTAATGCGTTATATCGCGGGTCCTTCAGTAAAGTATTCGATTAGGGAAATAGATTTCAGAAGCATGCAACCTAGTTACCAGCTTGCGTCTATTGAGAAATAGAGTGAGAAATGGGGTCAGAGTAAAATACAGCGGTGTAATTTCGCTCTAACCCTTTTTGTTACATTGGATTCGAATTGCCCTGGTTGTTGACTCAATATCTCCAGCTACTCAAGTCAGCTCCTTCTGGTGCGGTTTCGTTTATCCGCTCCAGGATACGAGGCACGTACATCGTGTTATAGCGCAGTCGGGAAATCCCATTGCCGTTGTCATGATCGCCATTCCAGCAATGCTCAGCTCTATCACCATAATCGACGACTCCATCGTAGTAGGGATCGGTGGTACTTTCGAGGAACTGTTCAGTCAGATACACGGCATTATTCAGATAGTAGTTGTCCATATCTCCAGTGTAGATATGTAGCTTGCCTTCAAGCTTAGGCCCGAGTGTCTCCCAGTCCCTTTGCAGTATGTAGCTCAAATCGTAATTTTCACGCCAATACTCGGCTACCTCATGGTCGATTTCACCGGTGAGTTTGTTCCACAAGCGAACCGGATAACCGTCATCGCCCATAGGTGAGTAAGTGGCTTCCCATATATCGTATTGTTGGCCGGAGCGACTTTTGTCCCCCAACACCAACTCCAGGCGATTGTCATATTGCATGCTGGAGCGAACATTGCCTAAATAGTCCCGTGATCCCGGCCTTGGCAATGTTTTGAATTCGCTATCGTAAAAATAGGCGTTGGTATCCTCGTAGATATTTGTAGTCTGGTAGGCGCGAAAATCTATTGGATCAGGGCAGGCGATAAATGCCCCATTGTATTCCTCCGGATAAAACACCTGGACGGCCATGGCTTCCCATCCACCGGTCGAACCTCCATAGGTAAAACGCGCCCATCCCTCACCAATTCCACGAAACTGCTCTTCAATATAAGGAATCAATTCATAAGTCAGCGCATCACCATAAGGGCCCTGGCTGGCTGAATTAACTGCATAAGAATCATCGTAGTAAGGCGTTGGATGTTGAATCTCAATCACGATAAATCTTGGAAAGTCTTCGCTTATCCAGGTTTGATAGAGCGCATAGGCTTCTTGCTGCTCAATCAGGTTATAGCCCTCAATATCAAATCGCGCGCTGTAGACAGGTTCCAAATTGGGATCAGGCGGTTCCGTGCGGAAGCCACCGAAATCCGATGGGAAGTGCCCATGAAAAACCATCAGCGGATATCGAGCTTCTGGATGATCATCAAAGCCAGCTGGTAGCAACACATGCGCACCCAGCATAACGTCCTCACCCCAAAATTCAGACAGTAGTTCACTGCGCATGGTGATGTGTTTGATGAATTCGGTGTCCGCAGGTGGTTCGATTTCGGGAATTTGCTGATCAAGCACTAATTCAAATTGACTCGCGCC
>JAKSCP010000353.1 GCA_022360535.1 Pseudomonadales bacterium
CACCCCTGCGGCAAGCCGTCGGGACCCAGGCTTGGTGGGTCGCGGGTAAAGTCCGGTTCTGACACAGTCACTTCGACTTCCGGTTCATCGGTTTGCTCAGGACCAGGATCTTCGGGACGGTTATCATCCGTCGGTGGTGTGGGTTCAATCGCGGAGATCACCGCGTCATCGACTGTCGGGGGCGGTTCCTCTGTTTGGTCAGGTTCTGGAAAGCTATCGGCGATGATAACCGGGCGGGTCTGCACCGGCTCCGGTAATACGGCAACCTGGGGAGGATCAGGGATACGGCTGCTCAAGGGAGTCTGATAACTGCCCTGACCATCGAAGATGATGGGAAGAAAAATAAGGGCCAGCGCCAGCAAGACGACAGTGCCCACAATTCTCTGTTTCGTACTCTGTTGCAAATCAGCGATTTCTCGAGGTTATGCTCAGCGTGTGGAGGGCAAATATCCTCCGCCAATACATCACGCCAGCTATTACTTCTCCGACCACTTACAGCGAATCGGTTTCAGTCGAACAACTCTATGATCGACTACCTACTCATGGACCGCACAGCAGCCACTGTATAGAACGAACCCGTCACCACGATTAAGTCATCGGCAGTCGCTTCAGCACAGGCGGCCTGATAGGCCAATTCTACGCTGCTGAACTGCTTAATTGGGTGCTGACTGCCGCTCTTCTGAATTTGCTCGGCCGCCTCTTTTGCCGGCATACAACGAGGTACATCAACCTGGGCAATATACCAGATGTCGGTATGCGAATCTAAGCTGCGTGCCATATCTTGTATATCTTTATCTGCCATCACCGCCAGTACTACAATCAGCCTGCCCCGCTGTTCCAGATTCGCCAGGGTGTTTGCCAACAGCGCCATAGCAGAAGGATTGTGCGCCACGTCGAATAACAGCTGGCGATCCGTTGCTTTATCTGTTCGATACTCCTGGCGGCCGGGAGCCAATGCCTCAGCGCAACTGGTAAGCAACCCCTCCAAGTCTTGCGACACCCCTAGCAATAGCAGGCACTGCACTGCGCTGGCAACGTTAACCGGCGCCAGTCTCGGGGTCGTGGAAACCTCAATGGAGAGCTTGTTCCCGCCCTTAGCCAGGAAGGAGCCAGTGCATCCCTGCTCTGCGGTGAGGGTAAGGCTGAAGTCTCTGCCCACCCGATACAGCGGACATTGAAGATCATCTGCACGACCCAGCAGACTGTTTGCCGGATCCGGGTCTGCACAGACAAAGGGCACGCCTTCGCGCAGGATGCCGGCCTTTTCCAGGGCAATGGTTTCCCGGTCATTGCCTAGCCACTCCTGATGATCCAAATCGATACGAGTGATCACACTGATGTGCGGATCCACAATATTTACTGCATCTAAACGACCACCCAACCCTACTTCCAGCACCGCGTAATCTACGGCTTCCCGTTGGAACAGAGTCAAAGCTGCCAGGGTGGCGAATTCAAAATAACTGAGAGAGATATCAGCTCGGGCGGCTTCCACTGCTGCCAGAGCGCCGACGATGTCGGCATCAGTCATTGGTTCTCCATCGCAGCGAATACGTTCATTGAACGCATCAAGATGCGGTGAGGTGTAGCACCCAACCTTGTGTCCCGTGCTACAGAGTGCGGCCTCCAGACAGGCCACTACCGAACCTTTGCCATTGGTGCCTGCTACAGTGATGACGGTTGCCGCAGGTTTCAGTATCCCCAACCGCTGCGCCACTGTCCGCGAACGCTCCAGGCCCAACTCGATTTCTGACACGTGCACACTGCCAATATGCTGCAGCCAGGAATCGAGCCTGTCTTCCGTCAGATCTACTGCGGGCATTGACTAGCCAGCCGTTTGTTTGTGATGAAGAAGCTTGTCGAGAATGGAGGTAATTTTGTCGCGCATGTCTCTGCGGTGCACGATCATATCGATAGCGCCGTGCTCCAGCAAAAACTCACTGCGCTGGAATCCTTCTGGCAGTTTCACCCGCACCGTTTGACGGATCACATCAGGTCCGGTGAAGCCAACCAAGGCATTGGGCTCGGCGATGTTGATATCGCCCAGCATCGCCAGGCTGGCGGAAACACCACCATAGACAGGATCCACCAGTACCGAGATGAAGGGCAGACCGTGCTGGCGCAGTTTTTCCAAAGCCGCAGAAGTCTTGGCCATTTGCATCAGCGACACCAAAGCCTCCTGCATACGAGCACCGCCACTGGTGGAGAAGCAAATGAGCGGGAGATTTTCAGCGAGGCAGGTATTCACCGCTTGCACGAACTTCTCCCCAACCACTGAACCCATGGAACCGCCGATAAAGCCAAACTCGAATGCGGCAACTACCGCAGTGCGCCCTTTCACTTTGCCCTTGATGACTACCAGGGCATCATTTTCACCTGTGCTTTTTTGCGCCGCAGAAAGGCGGTCCTTATAGCGCTTGAGGTCCTTGAATTTGAGCAGATCTACAGGTTCCAGGTCCTCATTCAGCTCGTTCTGATCGCCTGGATCGAGAAACAACTCCAAACGGCGACGGGCACTGATACGCAGATGGTGATCGCATTTCGGGCAGACCTCATGATTCTCTGTCAGTGACTTCTGATACAACATGGCATCACAGCGCGGGCACTTTTTCCAAAGCCCCTCCGGCACCGCAGCTTTCTTCTTTTCCCCAGCAGTGGAGATAGAAGGTAGTATTTTATCAATCCAGCTCAACTTTAATCCTTAACTATCAAACAGTTAATACCACTAATTCAAGTTATCTATTGCAGTTCTCGCGGTACCGATCAGGCTGCACGTGGCTGCCAATTCCGCCGCATCATGGCTGTCGGTATCGGCCAAATCAGCGATTTTCGCAACCAATGCGCTGCCGATAATGATGCCGTCCGCCTGCCCAGCCATGGCCTTTGCGCTGTCGGCGTCTTTTATACCAAAGCCAATAACAATGGGTAAGTCAGTCAATTCACGCAACGCCGAGATGTTGTCGGCAACCGATTGATGGTCGGTGAGTGCTGCGCCAGTGACGCCCTTGAGGGAGACATAATAGAGATAACCGGAACAGCGTTCGACGATCGCCGCCGCCCGGGAGGCGGTGGTAGTCGGTGCTACCAGATAAATAGTATCGATATCAGCACTGCGCAGGCGCTCATGCAGGCTACCGGATTCTGCCGGCGGCATATCCACCACCAACACACCGTCTACCCCCACTTCTTTGGCAGTGGCAACGAAGCCCTCATAGCCCATGATCTCGATAGGATTCAAATATCCCATCAGGACGATGGCTGTGGTTTGATCCTGTTCCCGAAAGCGACGCACCAGCTCCAGGGTATCTTGCAGGCTCACCTGCTTCGCCAATGCCCGCTCTACCCCTAATTGAATCACTGGCCCGTCCGAGGCTGGATCGCTGAAAGGAAAACCTAATTCGATAATGTCAGCGCCCTGACGGGTGAGCTCATGCATTAGGGAGAGGGACGTCTCCAGATTTGGATCGCCAGCCACCAGGTAGGGAATTAGCAACTTACGCTGATTGGCGCTAGCCTGCGCCGCTAGTTTCTGCAAACGACTCATGGTGGTTACAGTTTGATACCCTCGATCCGTGCCACAGTCTCGATATCCTTATCACCCCTTCCAGAGAGATTGATTACGATATTCTGATCTGGCCGCATGGAGGCAGCCAGCTGCATTGCATAAGCAACGGCATGACTCGACTCAAGAGCAGGGATTATGCCTTCCAGGCGGGTTAGCTTGTGAAACGCCGCCAGGGTTTCTTCATCAGTCGCCGCCACATAGTTAACCCGATCCAGATCCTTTAACCAGGCATGTTCCGGGCCCACTCCCGGATAGTCCAGGCCAGCGGATACAGAATGGGTTTCCATTATCTGCCCGCCTTCATCGGTCATCAGGTAGGTACGATTGCCATGCAATACACCGGGAACTCCGGCACTCAATGGCGCGGCATGTTCATTGGATTCCAGTCCGTGACCGCCCGCTTCCACGCCATACATGGCAACCCCTGAATCTTTCAGGAAAGGATGGAACAAGCCAATGGCATTGGAACCGCCGCCGACACAGGCAACCAGGGCATCGGGCAATTTGCCGAGCTGTTGCAGTGATTGTTCCCGCGCTTCACGACCAATGATGCACTGAAAATCCCGCACCAGTTGCGGATAAGGATGAGGGCCGGCGACTGTACCGATAATGTAATAGGTATTGTCTACATTGGTGGCCCAATCCCTGAGTGCTTCATTCATCGCATCCTTAAGCGTTCTCGAGCCCGACTCCACCGCTATCACTTCGGCGCCCAGCAGCTTCATGCGATAAACATTCGGTGCTTGCCGCACAATGTCTTCTGCGCCCATGTATACAAAGCATTCCAAACCCAGTCGCGCGGCAACTGTGGCGCTGGCGACACCATGCTGCCCTGCTCCGGTTTCCGCGATAATTCGGGTCTTACCCATGTGCTTGGCAAGCAGGGCCTGACCGATGGTGTTGTTAACCTTATGCGCACCAGTGTGATTCAGGTCCTCTCTTTTAAGATAAATTGCAGCCCCGCCGCAGGCTTCACTCAATCGTTCGGCGTGATATAAAGGTGACGGACGTCCCACATAATATTGCAGCTCTTTATCAAACTCCGACCAGAATTCTGGTTCGCTGGACAATTTGGCATAGACCTCTGCCAATTCTTCGACAGCGCTAATCAGGGTTTCACCAACGAAGATCCCACCGTATGGACCAAAATGTCCGCTGGCATCAGGACCATCGAAACCTATTGAATGTACTTCAGCTTCTGACACGTTTGCTTGCCTCAATAAAACGTTCTACTTTAGACAAATCTTTCACACCATGTGATTTTTCCACACCTGAGATCACATCCACTCCAAATGGCTCGACCTGATTAATGGCCTCCGCCACATTGTCTGGACTCAAGCCTCCGGCGAGCACTACTCGCTGATCAGTACTGTCTACAATCCTGCGAGCGATTGACCAGTCAAAAGTCTTACCTGTGCCACCTGGCACGTTCTTTTGAAAACGATCCAACAGGAACATATCAGCCGAGGGATATTTATTAATCTCTTGCATCGCCTGCTCATAGTCTCTTACACGAATTGCCTTGATGTAAGGCACAGCAAACTGCAAACAGAATTTCTCCGGCTCTTCGCCATGAAACTGCAGCATATCGATGACCCCTGAATCCAAAGCCTCATGAACCAGAGACGAATCAGGATTGACCACGATAGCAACTTTGCAAACCCGCTCTGGCAGTCCTGAAAACAGTTCCGTGCATTGGCTCACATCGACTGCGCGCGGACTTTTCTCGAACAAAATCAGACCTAGCGCATCGGCTCCCATTTCGGCAGCCGCTACAGCGTCTTCAGTTCGGGTGGTACCGCAGATTTTAGTCCAGATCCCAGACAAGGGTGGATGACTCATCACGAAAGCCAAGATTCTAGCAAAAATGGGGCTTGGGGACTATGTGTCTGAGCGACAAAGCTCACCTGCGGGGCCCAGTATCAGGGGTAGACGACAGGTATCAGGCAAGCCAAATTGCCCAGGGTAATCAACCTGCATAAGATAAAGGCCGTCGGGCACAGCAGCGACGCCAGCCTGGGTCCGGTCCCTCCCTGCCAGCAACTCACCAATCCATTTGGGCTGCTGTTCTCCCCGACCAATACTGATCAATGCACCAGAGATGTTGCGCACCATATGCTGCAAGAAGGCATTGGCCCTGATATCGAACAGGCATAAGTCACCGTATCGGGAAACCGTTGCCTCGAAAACCTCACGGTTAGGGGAATTAGACTGACAACCCGCGGCACGAAACGCCGAGAAGTCCTGCTCACCCAGCAGAAATTGAGCGGCTTCATGCATGGCATCAGTATCCAGGCTCTGACGCACATGACACAGCTTTCCAGCCAGCAATGCGGATGCCGACTCGCTGCAGTGAATTACATACATATAGCGCCTGGCAGTGGCTGCAAACCTGGCATGAAATTCAGGAGCGACCTGTTTACTCCATACCACCCGAATGGTTTCAGGCAATAAGCTATTGACCCCCCGGGTCCATGCCTTATTACCTCGGTCTATTGCACAATCAAAATGGACTACCTGGCACGTAGCGTGGACGCCTGTGTCGGTACGACCTGCACAGGTTGTCGCGATAGCACTATCGGCAACCTGGCTAAGCGCAGCCTCCAGGGCTGCCTGAACGGTCGGTAATTCAGGCGACTGCTGGCGCTGCCAACCACAGAAGGCCGAACCATCATACTCGACGGCTAGAGCAAAACGGAATGGAGTGGGTTCTGTGGAGTTAGGTTTGTTCACAGGCTGGCATCAGGGAAGAAATGCGCGGTCAATTGCCTGCAGGGAAACTAGTCGGTGGATGAGTCTAGTGTGGAGATCAGCTCTTCGGCTTCTTTCACTTGTTCGTCGTTACCTTCCGCGACGACTTCTTGCAGGATTTCCTTGGCTCCCTCGATATCCCCCATCTTTTGATAGGCGTAGGCCAGTTCGAGCTTGGTCGCAGTTTCGTCATCGTCAGAAAGCACCTCGACTTCTTCGACATCGTCTACAGACTCAATCTCAACCTCGTCTTCTTCTGACAGGAATTCCAGATCATCAAGGTCGTCTTCCTCTTCCTCAACCGGAGCGGGCTCAGGCTCCTCAATGTCATCCAGGTCGATCTCAATATCATCGTCAGCCTCTACTGACTCCTCTGCCGTGGTGCTGCTTTCCAATTCGGCATCGAGGTCGAGAAAGTCGTCGTCATCATCAGCATCGGAGTCGAGATCGATTTCCACATCAGCTGATTCTGCCGGTTTCTCTTCGTCGCCCTCATCAACATCGAATTCGTCCAGGTCAAAGTCGAAATCCTCTTCGTCCTCTTGCTTGGCTGCATCAGTGCTAACTGCATGTTCGGTGTCTGCTTCCCCGACGTCGAAACTGAAATCTTCGTCGGCATCTTCGTCTTCATCCGCGTCCGGCGTTTCTGTCG
>JAKSCP010000215.1 GCA_022360535.1 Pseudomonadales bacterium
AGGCGCCGATGCTGTCGCTGGCTGCGGGATAGTATTCATCTTCAAGAAAAGTCACTAACTGCCTGAAGGCGGGCATAGCGTAACTGCGAATCGCAGCCCGTGTGTCTTCCACCAGTTGGCTTTGCAAATCTGCAGGCAGACGATCGCTGATATTTAGTACAGGATCGGCCAGACTACTGTCATCAGGATTGTCATAGACCTGAGCCTGCACCGTGGGCAGCACCCCCTCAATAACAATCTTGGGTAATACGAATCCTTCACGCATACCCTGGCGCATGTTTTGAATGTTTTCTTCGAAGTAACGGGGAAACTCTTCTATGCGTGCGATGTAGTCGCGGTAGTCTTCTTCGGTGATCATGGGCACACCGTAACTCGCCCGCAGTGCTCCGGTAAAAAATCCAGAAAACGAATTGAAAGGGATGCGCGAGACATTCAAGCGCATGCCATCGATTGAACGCTCCAGAACCCATTGCAGCAGATCGTAATTGATTTGATCGTCGTCGCTTAATGCCCCTCGGTCGATTGCAATGAGCCGATTATGCAATGCTTCTTCACTGCGCAAACGTCTAGCGCGGTCAACCGGTGACACCTGTGGCAGCAAATGATTGTAGTCCGATACGCCAGCACTGGTAGCCAGGGTTGGGTTTTCACTTAGCCGATAGGACCAGTAGTCATCCATCAGGGTCTGCAACTGATTTGATGCAGACTGCCCATAGCTTACTGAGGAAAGCAGAAAAACGAAGGTGAAAAGGAGCTGAATCGAAAGTCTGGGTCTTGCAGGCATAGTGACATTCACGAGTTCGAATATGGACTTAGCCTATCGCATTTGTGCGAGGCGAGCGAACGTCCAGGGAGTGATTTCAAGACAAAAAAGCCCGCGTAGAGAGACTACGCGGACCAAACAAGAAAAAAGAACGAAGAACTAGGCCTTAACAAGACGGAGTTGAGTTTGTTCCAGGTCTTCCAGTTTTGGTTCCAGGGTCTTTCGACAAACCGCCGGAATTACCAGTAAGGTGAGCACCGTGGAGGCCAGCAATCCGGAGATGATCGCCCAGGCCATAGGTGGCCACAGGGTGGAGGATGAGAAAGCCAGGGGCAATAATCCTGTCACCGTAGTCGCTGTGGTTAGCAGGATCGGCCTGGTGCGGCGACGCACGGCTTCATCCACCGCATCGTCAATCTCGATACCTTCCCGCAATCGCTGATCCATACGATCCACCAACACAATGGCGTTGTTCACCACAATACCCACCAGCGCAATGATTCCTAACAACGGTTGGAAACCAAAAGGTGAATCGGTCAATACCAGTCCGGGGAAAATACCGGCAGCGGCCAGAGGTACAGTGAGCAGGATGATGCCTACTCGCTTATAGGAGTTGAACTGCAATAGAAGAAAGAAGAGCAGCAATAAGATCCCGATAGGCGCCGTGGCCAGAATGGCATTGTTTGCCTCACCGGAACTTTCCAGGTCGCCACCGAATTCCAGTCTGGTACCAACCGGCAGTGGCTCGGCTGCAAGACGCGAATTCAATTCATCCAGAACCTGACTAAAACTATAGCCGTCGGCCAAACCAGAGGTCACCGTGAGTACGCGCACCCGATTCCGATGGTTGATGCTCGCGACCTGCCAGTCCGCTTCAGTCTGGGCGATTAAACTCAGAGGAATGGCTTGCCCCTGTGTATTAAAGAGGTAGCTGGATAGCAGGCTCTCTACCTGCAACTGTGTGCCTTCGTTTGAACGCAATACAATCGGTAGCGGATCCAGTTCCTGACGGAACTCTTCAACGGGCAGTCCAAAAGATCTGGCAAAAAGCGTCTGCGCCACATCGGCCCGACTCAAACCATAACGTTGGGCACTGGCATCGTCTACATTCAAACGCAGCACCGGTACACCGGTATCGATATCATGCCGCACATCAACCGCGCCAGGTACCCCTTTTAATAGACTGAAGACCTGTTCTGCGGCCGCAAGTCGAGACTGGTTGTCGCTGTTAAACACACGAATCTCTACCGGCGCGGACCGTGGCGGTCCCTGGGCCAGGGTGCTGGCGATGATGTCGAATTCAGGATAATTGTTTTCTGTGTAGTCCCGAATCCAGTTCATGAAGGGTGCTGTGTCTGGTAATGATTCCATATTCACCACCAGACGGGATCGATTTGGGGACTGAGTTGCGTTAGGGAGGTTGTAGTAGAAACCTGGGCCGGTGAAACCAACGAAGCGATGCACCGTGGTTACATTCGGTTGCTGTCGGATCGCCTGCTCCAACTCCTGACTCAGCAAATGGGTTTCACGGATATCGCTGCCTTCTGGCAAAAACATCTCGACAACTACTTGTGGCCGATCGGCATTGGGGAAAAACTGAAAATTGAGATACGGGAACAGGGCCATGCTGCCACCAGCCAACAAAACACCAGCCAGCATGACGGCTATGGGAAATCGACGACTCAGTTTTGCCGCACTGCGACCAAGGCTATCGATCCAGGCACTGCTCTTGAGTTCCGCTGGTTTTAAAAACCAGCTGGATACCAGAGGTGCAAGGGTAACCGCTAACAAAAAACTGACTGCCAGGGTCAGCATGATCATCACCGGGATGCCACGGGTAAAATCGGCGGTCCCACCAGCCGAAAGTAGTAACGGCGTAAACGCTGCCAGAGTTGTCCCGGTAGAAGCACCCAGGGGACCGGCTAACTCACCGATTGCACCCAGCATTGCCTGTTTGCGGGTTGCTCCCTCATTCAATCGATGCTGAATGTTTTCCACCATCACGATGGCATTATCAATAAGAATACCCAGTGAAATGACTGCACCGATCACAGCAATCTGATGCAACACACCACCGCCGAAATCGTAAATGCCTAAACTGATCAGAGTGACCACCGGCAGCACACCGGCAACCAACACGCCCATACGCCAGCCCATACCGAGAAACAGTATGCCGGTGATGATCAGCATACTGAGCATTAAGCTACCCATGAGATTATCCAGGCGATCCGATACCTGATCCGGCTGAAAGAACAGTTCGCGAATTTCCAACGGCAGATAGTTGGGGCGCAATTCGCTTAGCCGATCTCTTACGATTTCTCCAAATTGAATGGCGTCGACCTCGTTCTTGATCGTATAGAGACTGATGGAGACGACCTGTTCACCATCCTGAAAAGTGCTGGGTTCGGGTGGTTCGGTGGCAGAACGCCAAACACTGGCAACCGCTGCCAGAGGCACGCTGCCGCCACTGGGCAAAGGAATCTGCGTGTCACGTATTGCTTCGAGGTCGGTGAACTCATTATTGGAAAGAAGGTTCAAACGTCGGTCATTCACGACAAGGAACCCACCGGGTGACACCTGATTACGTTGCACGATGTAGTTGGCTAGTTGTCCTGGAGTTAAGCCAAGGCGCACTAATTCGGCATCATGAAAGGCAATGTTGATCTGTTCCTCGGTGTCCCCTTCCAGTTCAATACGTGACAATCCAGGCAAATCCATCAAGTCACGTTTAAGTTGTTCTGCTCCTAACGAAAGCTCGACAATGGAGGAGTCTCCTGCCATGGCCAGCACCACCGCAGGCAATCCGATCAGCCGATCATCCAGAGTCATTTCGGTCACACCGTCGGGGAATTCCACTTCGGCACGATCCATGGCGATGCGCACCCTTTCCCAACCGGTGTCCGTATCGTACATGTTGTCCAGTAATTCGACGTTGACCAATGCCACCCCTGTGCGGGCAGTAGCGGTGAATTCCTGTACTTCTTCTACCTGGGAGATTTCGTCCTGCAGAGGTTCCAGGACCAAACGCTCCATCACTTCAGCGGTAGCGCCGGGGTAAAGTACTGTGATCAATCCCGCACGATCAGGAAAAGCAGGATCTTCCTGGCGTGCCATACCCGACAAGGAACCAAGACCCGCGAGACACAACATACCCACAATCAGAAGAATCAGTCTTGGGCGCGTAACCAGATTGGCAACTGCGGCACCAAAGTTCATGGTCGATCTCCACCGATGACCTGTCCGGACAACACCTGAACCTTGTCGCCATCGGCGAGTCGGGTCAGGCCTGCATAGACAACACGATCACCTTCGACCAATGAACCCGGTGCCAGCAGAACCTGATCACCAGTGATACGGCGTACCGACACTGGCAGTCTTTCAACATGCAAGCCATCAGCTTGTTCATTGATACGGAAGACAGTGAGACCTTCTGCGGAGCGCATGATGGCATTGAGAGGAATGTTCAGCTCACTTTCTCTGACGAAACTGATACCCACTTCCAGTGCTTCGCCACTACGTAGTTCGGTGCCCTGTAAACCAATAACTAACGGGTACAGTGCGCTATTGCCGCTGCTGCCTTCACCGATTTCAGTGATCCTGCCTTCGTAAGCCTTGCCTGTGAGGGCATGTTCAACAGGAACGCTGTCACCCAGGGCCAGATCGAAAAGCAAGTGCGGAGGCACACGCACTTCGATTTCCAGGCCACCTTCCGCTGACATTCGCATTGCAGGTTGCCCAGGTTGTGCAAACTCGCCGGGCTCGAGAAGTATCTGTTCGATGCGTCCTGCAAACGGTGCACGCAATTCGCTTTCTCGTTGTAATTGTTCGTTTTGCGCAACGATGGCACGGGCGTTTTCAATTGCTGCTTGGGTGCTTCGCAACAAGGTACGTTGTTGCTCGACCTCCTGAATCGCCAGCAGTCCTTCATCCTGTATCTGTTGCAATCGATGCAGATCTCTATCGATCTGCTCTGCATCATTTTGTAGTTGAGCTAAGCGTGCTTTTGCCGCATCGGCTGCGGGACCCAGTTGCGGATTGTAGAGTCGGGCCACAACTGATCCCTTCTCTACTTGTTGTCCAATTTCTGCGAATCGGGTTTCGATTGTGCCGCCAACCTGAAAACTGAGATTGGCACGTTGTCGAGGTCGCGTGACGCCGGCAAAGCGCAAGAGTTCGACTGCTGCTTCGTCGCTTACCCGCGCGACGCGTACAGCAATGCCATCGCTATCGGTGGTTGCTGGAATGACGTCAGTGGCATCTGCTTCCAGAGCATGACTGCTGTTTTCAGAACAGCCCACCAGAAACGCCAGGACTAAAAAAGTAACAAACAGACGAGGATAGAGCGGTCGCCAACCCTCATGAACAAGCCGTCGTGCCTTGATAATATCGTGGAACATAACAGGTCCCTCAAAGGACGATCGGTGGGATAATCCGTACCGATACAGAAAAACAATAACAGCGGTCTGACAATTATTGACAGTTTGTCAGTTATTGACATAATGTCAATAACTTTTTGCCAGGCTGTGCAGACTGCCCATTTTCTGGGGCCTGTAGGGAGATGGGACCAGCCTTCTAAGGAGACACTATGCCGGTTACCGCCCGTCGAGAACGGGAAAAACAACAGCGATACGAAGATATCGTGGACGCCGCGGAAATCATCTTTAACGAGAACGGTTTCGCCAATACCTCCATGGACGAGATAGCCCGCGCCGCGCAACTGAGCCGAGCCCTGCTCTATGTCTATTTCAAGGACAAGGCCGCCATCATGCGTGCGGTTATGCTGAAGGCGATGCAGGCAATGGAAGCGCGCTTCGCAAATGCCTTCACCGCTGAAGAAGCCGGCATGAAACAGATCAAGGGCATTGGCTGCGCCTACTACGCCTTCTCAGTCGAAGAATCTGACTACTTTGACATGCTGACTGAACTGAATACCTTCCCCGATCCGGAAGAACCGGATCTGGTTGCAGAAGGCATGCTGCGTTGTCGACAAAATCTGGACGGCATGATGGTGCAGGCTTTGGAAAACGGCATTAAGGACGGCAGCCTGAATCCTGAGCATATTGGTGATCCCCTAATTACTGCTTATATTCTGCAGGGCTCTCTGCACGGCGTGATCATGTCTACCCGTAAACCAAAAAATCCAAACGTTGCGCAAGTAGATAGTGAGATGCTGGTGAAGCGCGCCATCGACATGATGTGCTACGCCATGGCAGCGTGAATGCGATTACCTGGCAAATGAAACCACTCATTCATTTCGCTCCAGCTTTTTTCTTTGTCGCACTAAGCTATTCGCAGAGCCTTGCAGCGCAATCACAGTTCGCGGAAGTGTTCACTCTCGAGGGACTCTTCAATATGCCCGAATCTGCGGTGATTGATGAAGCCAGCGAATACATCTATGTGTCGAATGTGAACGTTTATGCCAAAGATGCTAATGGCTTCATTTCCCGCATCAGTATCGATGGTAACGAACGGCAACTGCAGTGGTTGCAGGGGTTAGATAGTCCAACTGGCCTGGCCATTCATGCTGATCGACTATTTCTTGCCGATTACGATCAACTGGTAGAAGTTGACCTGACCAGTGCAGAAATCGTCAATCGTTACCCCAGCCCTGACACTGACCCAGTCCTGAATGATGTGGCGATTGCGACAGATGGCACAGTTTTCGTCTCCGGCAGCGGCAGTCGTTCAATCTATCGACTGGTCGATGGCGCACTGGAAGTCTGGTTACATGATCGCGAACGCCTGGCGTTTGCCAACGGCTTGTTGGTTGCGGGAAATCAACTGTTGCATGGCGGGCAGCTTTGGACTGTCTTTGACATCAATACCAAAACAGCAACTGAATCACTTGCCAGCGTCAACGCAGTCATTGGTGATATCGATGGCATCACCAGCGACGGATGTGGTGGCTACTACGTGACTACCATCCCCAGCGATGATCCTTGGCAAATAACTGAGGCGGGAACATCTGCAGTCTCCGGCCTGGGGCCTATCAATGGCATCGACTTGCACCGTCGTGGGAATTTGCTTGCTGTCCCGCGAGTCGGTGACAGCCTGTCACTCTATACAATCGATCTCGACTGCGACTAGTCTCTCTCCTCGTCAGACTCATCACTCATTAAACCAGTACTGCATTTCTTGTGCTGATGTGTCGTACTATTAGTTATTGATGAAACCCCCGTACTGCGACTATTGAAAATTCATCCATGCGCCTGCTGATCGTTATCGTTCTCCTCTCATTGGCACCTGTCGCTCTTGCAGACTGTGACAGCCAATCTGACATCCCCACGGCTGAGTGCAATGTGCTGGAAGCCATTTACGAATCTGCTGCGGGCGAAAACTGGACCGACAACAGCAATTGGTTGAACGACTCGCCTTGCAGTTGGTTTGGGGTGACTTGTACGGATGGCTCTGTTTACCGTCTCTATCTAGCTGACAACAATCTGATCGGAACCCTGCCTCCTCTATCCGACTTGACGAACGTGCATGGACTTAATTTCGATTTCAATCAATTGAGTGGTCCTTTACCGGACTTAAGTGGGCTGACAAAACTCGAAGGCGCGGATTTCTTTGACAACCAGTTCAACGGCGAGATTCCGGCCATGTCGAATCTGCCCCAGGTCTCCTATCTGAATTTCGGTTTCAACCAATTATCTGGAGGCATTCCCGAGAGTTTCGCCGCATTGCCATTTCTATCTTCTTTCATAGTGGAGTTTAACCAGCTCAGCGGCAGCCTGCCTTCTGTGTACAAAGACTCGAACATCACTGGGTTCGTATTCGATTGGGAGGAATTCTGTGTCAACGAACAATCTGTTTACGACTGGCTGGATGGCATTAACGTTCCCCTTGAGCAAGTAGAGTTCTGCTGGACCTTATCTGCGGAAGCGGGCGATACGCTGCTGGCCAGTGGTGATGTGTTAAGTCTGTTCGCCAAAGTCGACACACCGGAACTCACCGACGCTGTGTCTATGGACTTGTACCTTTCTCTGTCCATGCCCGACGGAGATTCGGAAACCTATCTGGTACTCACCGACAGCGGAATCGAAACTGTGATGGGTGGCGCAACGGAAGCAGATTGGGTGCCAACGGTTTCGAATTTCACACTGGAGCCTGGTTTTAATTCAGGTCTTACGCCGGTACTGTTCTACCCCTTCGATAGTACTGCCGATTCAGGCACCTACACTTTTAATGTGCGTGCGACCACGCCTGGCACAACCGACATCATCCTGGATACTGAAGCCAGTGTGTACTACCACCCGCTTGCCCTGAACATGGCCATTAGCGCGCAAAGCCAGGCAGAAACTAACGAATCGATTAATCTGGTACTGAACACAGACAATGATTTGCCAGGAGTGACCTACCATTGGGACTTCGATGATGGAAACACGACCACTGGAAAGTCAGTCAGCCACAGCTTCGATGTGCCCGATCGCTACCAAGTCAAAGTCACTGCTGAAATCGCTGGCACTGATGTGACGGAAACAGCTCTGCATTACATCAATGTGGGCAGACCTCTGGCACAGACAATCTACCCATTAATGGGCTCATCATTTACTTCCAACGAGCAAGTGTTTCGAGACTTCTTCTGGAATGCCTGTGAAGCTAACTGGGAGGTCTATCACGGCAAGTACTTCAAGCTCTGGTTTGAAGCCGGTGCCGATCCTAACGTTGAAAGACAGGTGATAAGCAACGGGCTGTTGTTCGCAGATTATCTGTTCGAACAATACTCCACCATTTTTGGCTGGGACTATCTACCGAGTGTGCCTGCATTGGATATCTACATCTGTGAGTCCATCCCCGGCGGCGGCACCGGAACAGGAGGTACATTCCTCAACAACCAAAGTTTTATCAACCGGGTGGGTGACGTCCTGAGCGCACAGGATTATGTCGACTATATTCATGAGTTCATCCACGCCTGGGATTTTCGCGGAGGTGCCTGGCTAAACAGTGAAGACTCTGCCCATGCATTCACTGGCGGCATGGAACCGGTTATTCAGCATCTGTTGGGGACTGGCCAGGGATTAAGTTCCTGGGGAGGAGATCTCAACCTGTTACAGGCTTTCGAACCCGACTTCCTCCTGCATCATTACATGCGTGTGTTTTTCCAACGCTACATGTCACGACCTAATCATGATTGGAGTACTTATTACGGGTCAGAATTTCTGTCCTATACCTACGAGACCGAACCGATTCCGGAGCACAAAGAAACCATGCTGGTGCAGGGGGGCATGCTCACTGCCATTTACACCATGCATGGTTTGGAAGGGCTGCAGAAAATCTTTGCGCAGCTGGAAAAAAACCTGGTGGAAAACCCTGACACATATGAGGTCGAAGGAGAAGGTGAACGAGTGCAGGCAGACCGCGCGCAGAATTTTATGCGGGTTGTAGCCGACGGTTTGCAACTGGATGTCAGCGACTACTTTGCCTATTGGAAGTGGCCAGTGGAGAGCCTCGATGCCTATATGAGTCGTTATCCGCTGAGTGACAAGATTCAGGATATGGATGGCGATGGCTTTGCGCCCCTGCACGGTGATCTAAATGATGCCGATGCCACTGTGTATCCTTTCGCACCAGAGCTGATGGATGGCATTGATAACAACCTGGATGGTCTGGTGGACGAGCATGTCTACTACGATGGATCTCCAGACATCGATACCCAGGCGATCTCCCTGCCAGCAAAAATCATCGGCAACATAGACTCACTGGAGGATGTGGATAGTTTTCAATTTCATACCGAACAGTCTACCGTGGTGCACATCGTCATTTACTCGGTGGATAGCGACACTACGGTTCCCTATTCGATAGAAAATGAGCGCCCGGTTTCCACTTTTGCCGGAACGGTCTATCTCAACAATAGAAACTATTCAGAGATGTTGCATGAAGCCATGTCCGCACCGGAGGCCCAGTCTGCGACCTGGACTATGCCAGGCACCAATACCATTACCATTTCGCCGGTTAACGAAGACGGACGCACCAGCAATCCAGGCAGCTACGAAATTCAAATCTTCGAAAATGATTACGAACACGCGCTGCCTGCCACCGAAGTACTGAGTTCCCTCTACCCCGACAACTAATCAACAAAGATCATCTTGGAACTGAGCCAACCTGTCTCTATGGGCCAGAAATTGATTGGCAGGAACTTTGTTAAGCGGCTCTGTGATATGGTTTCCGTTTCGACGATCTAATGCTTAATGGGGCTGACTCTGTCCACATCTGTTCGTGCGCTGGCACTCACTACTATTGCCATGGTCGCTTTCGCGGCTAATTCGGTCTTATGCCGATTGGCACTGGGTGGCGAACTCATCGATGCCGGTTCGTTTACCACCTTGCGTTTGGTATCCGGGGCAGTGATTCTTGCTGCAGTTCTGGCACTGCGTTCAACGCCAATCGAAATCCGTAAGGCTGATCCAAGGGCAGCAATGTCTTTGTTCGCCTACGCGATTTGTTTTTCCTACGCCTATATTGATCTCACCACAGCCACAGGTGCATTGATTCTATTCGGTTGCGTACAGCTGACCATGGTCGGCAAAAGTATCGCCGACGGTGAGAGACCCGGGGCTCTAACCTGGCTTGGGATAGCCGTTGCCATCGCAGGTTTGATCATTCTTTTGCTACCCGGTGTTGAGGCTCCGCCGTTGACTGCCGCGGTACTGATGGCGCTGGCTGGCGTGGCCTGGGGGTTTTATTCCATTAAAGGCAAAACTGTGGATGCACCGGTTCCAGCCACAGCCCGGAACTTCATACTGAGCGTCCCCCTCACACTGATCGTTAGTCTCACGCTATTGCCAACTATCTACCTCTCCTGGGAAGGTGCCATTCTCGCCATCCTATCCGGTGCGCTCACTTCCGGTTTGGGGTACGTTGTATGGTATGCAGCGCTGCCATTCCTGACCCAAACTGCAGCCGCTACTGTGCAGCTTTCTGTGCCTGTTATCGCAGCCCTGGGCGGAGTTGCCCTGGTGGCAGAACCTTTAAGCACGCGACTTGTTATCGCGTCTATTCTCACACTGGGCGGGATTGCCATGGTGATTCGGGCTACCGCTGTGAAGTAGACTTAAGGCAATTAATCTCGATAGTTATGGATTGGGGAGGATTGGAAAATCATGACCGACCAACAAAACCAGGAACAATCTCTCATTAGTCGCAGAACCCTGCTGAAGGGCACCGCCGCGGTTTTTGGCGCAACGGTTGCGGGTTCTCGCATGGCTTCAGCACAATCCAATTCCGATACCGTAGTGTTCACCAATACGACTCTGGTCACCAACGATGCTGAACGCACGACTCTGCGTAATGCTGCCCTCGCCGTGCGGGACGGTGTTATTGCTGCCATCGGTGACAACGATGAAGTGCTGGCGCAATTTCCCGGTGCGGAAGTGTACGCCGGCGAACGAAAAGCAATCTTGCCCGGATTGATTAACTGCCATGCCCATCTCGCGGCTACCATCGCGAAAGGATTTAATGAAGACTTCGGATTTCCCAACAGCCTTAGCCTGAGGCAAAGCCCAGCCAGTCTATTGTCCTCTGATGAAGCCACCCTGATGTCGGTAGTGGCTGCTCTGGAAGGCTTGCGTGCCGGAACCACGACTATGGTGCAGAACGTGGGTGGCATCGCCCGGGAAGCTGCTGCCCTGGCTGCAACTGGTCAACGTTGGGTCTTCGCAGAATCGGTAAGGGATATTGAAACCGTGGCTGGACCCATGTCGCCGCCACGACTGGCCAATAGCGTTCCGCCTACTTTCTCAGATCAGTTGAGAGAGGAAGGCATGCAGCGCATAGCGGATCTCTACAGTGAATGGCATGGGCGCAATAACGGACTCATTAGTGTGTTCCCGGCAGCGGCTTTGACCGAGCTGTCGTCACCGCAACTGTTACGCGACGTGCGCGAATTCGCGGATGCCAGGGATCTTGGTTATACCATTCATATGACTCAATCCCAGGCAGAAGTCGCGTTTATGCAGCGCTACCACGGCGTACGCCCCGCTATCTTCCTTGATAACAATGATTTCCTCGGCCCGCGATTGTTTGCCGCTCATGCGCGCTATTGTGATGCCACTGAGATTGCTGCCCTGGCCAGAACCAACACCATTATTACGCATCAGGCAGCCATGGCCGCCAATCGCGGAGTCAATCCGCCAGTTACTGCCTTACGTGAAGCCGGAATTACTATCGCTCTGGGCACCGATAATAACAATACCGATATGCTGCATGTCATGAAAACAGCAATCTCCTTGGAGCGTATCCAACGTAATGATGTGATACCTGGCACTCTACCTCAACCAGAAGATATGCTGGCCGATGCCGCCACCGGTGGCTCCCACGCAGTAAACCAGGCAGACAGTATCGGCTCACTGGAAGTTGGCAAGCGTGCAGATTTGATCGTGCTGGATACGTTTAAACCTCACCTGACTCCGGCCGGTAGGATTCTCTCTGCCTGGATTCATAATGGCCAGCCCTCCGATATCGAATCGGTAATGGTCGATGGTCGATTCATCATGCGCGACCATACTATTCTCACTGTTGATGAAGCGGCGATTATGGAAGAGGCTTACCGCATAGGAGAGCGAGTCTGGAATCGAATACTGGAGAACGGCGAGCTGCCTTTACCAAGTCTGTCGTAATTCGTTAACCAAAAACGTCGCAACAGCATCTAAGTCAAATGCTTCACTAATCTTCCTGGTTGGGTGGGTATTTATGTGACTTGGAGGCGACCATGCCAATTTCTGTTTCTGTGCTAATAGCAGCAG
>JAKSCP010000486.1 GCA_022360535.1 Pseudomonadales bacterium
GGTGACAGCGCTAACGAGTTCACGAAAGTTAGCGGTTTTACTGGTGGCACACGCTCTGAGCTGGATGCCTCAAAAGACCTCTTCAACGCGATGTGGCTGGTAGGCAATCCCGCTGGTTCAACTGTAATGGGAGCGCAAACTGGAGAACGTAAGTTCGGCGGGATCAATTCCTCAGGAAGAATCCTGGAAGCTCAGGGCTTTTACTCCTATTCAGCTCTGGGTACAGGCGCAGCCGAGTTCTTCTCATTCGATGCCAGCAATGTTGATGAGTTTTCGTTCGAAATAAATTTCAGTGATGGCAGCATCGACAACGGGAAACTTGTGATAGAAGTTCCCAGTGTTACGTCTTTTGGTGGTAGCCATACAATACGATGGAGTGCAGGCTTTGGCGGTTCCAGCAGCGGGTCAATACTATCCGGTTCCATTATCAATGACGCTACTGACATAGTAGCCAATACCAATCTTGAATCTGATTTAGGAACTGCGCTGGAAGGTGAACTAGGTGGTTTCTTCACTGAGGACTCATCTGCTCTTAGCGGCGTAGCGTTCGGATTCAACGTCCGTCAACCCGCCAGCAGCTCGGATGATGGTAATGCTCACGTCCTGTTTGGAAACTTGCTTCTGTCGGGTGCTAGTGACTCGCTACCCATGCTGACGCTACCAGAATCTACAGTTGACGAGCACAACATCTCCTGGGGTTCCTGGAACAACCCAATCGAGGACAACTGGGTTGTAGTCACACCGGAGGTTAACGGACAGGTCGAACTACAAACCGCCAACCATCTGGCGGAAGTCACACCGACTCCGGTTGCCAACCTGCAAGGTACTGCGAACTACGAAACCACGATAGCCTCTTCCTTTATCGGAAGCGGCAGCGCAGGTGACGTTACACAAGTAGTCGCTGGAATGAATGTGGACTTCAACACTGGAGCTATCTCAGATGGCTCATTACAGGTTCAGGTTGCTGGCTCGCAGGCATGGGATATCGCTTTCGATGGTACTGTGAATGCTGGCATGGTTGATTTGAATTCGCTTGGCGGCACCCTGAGTGATCCAGGAGGCATGATCAGTAATTCAATTGATGCCAATCTTGGCGGTGTGTTTACTGGTAACAATGCCGAGGCGTTCGTTGGGGGATTCGATCTCATCGATGAAATCAATGCGCTGAACCATGTGGACGGCATCTATACAATTGAGAGATAAGCCCGAAACGTAAAAAGAAAAAGGGGCCAGCTGGCCCCTTTTTTGTTACTCGAATGTCACGGTTAGCCCTTAATCTTCACCGTCCTTCTTGAAATCCAGGGAAGCTGAGTTGATGCAGTAACGTAACCCTGTCTCTGGCGGTCCATCGGGGAAAACGTGCCCTAAGTGGGAACCACAGTTTTTGCACACCACTTCGGTTCGGATCATTCCATGGGAATGATCTGGTAACTCGTCAACGCTCTTCTCGCTAGCAGGCTGATAAAAACTGGGCCAACCGGAGCCGGAGTCATACTTGGTTTCGGAAGAGAATAGTTCCTCGCCACAAGCTGCGCAGCGATAGATACCATCGTCCTTAAGATCCCAGTATTTCCCCGTGAAAGCTCGTTCTGTGCCCTTCTCCCGCAACACATGAAACTGCTCTGCATCCAGCTCAGATCGCCAATCCTGTTCGGATTTGCTTGATACGTCCTTGGAATCAGTCTCTTCACTCATCATAAAATCCTTGATTTTCCTTAACTTAGCGTAGTTACCTGCCGTTAATTATTGTAGAATCAGACCCCTTCGCGGGCCTGTTCTATTCAAAGGGCCTTTGAAACCGTCCTTAGATACCGATCGACCGGTTACTCAACTGAAGATTTTAACCCGTAACCCTGCGCTTGTACCGCGCAGCTAAGCACTACTAAACCGAAAAGACCATGGATCAAGCTCAAACAGTTCATCAGCTCATTGCGAACCAGATCGACCAGTCTGACAAGCTCAACAACGTCTGCTACGACATTCGCGGACCGGTGCTGGAAGAAGCCAAGCGCCTGGAAGAAGAAGGTCATCAGATTCTGAAGCTGAATATTGGTAATCCAGCTCCTTTTGGCTTCAATGCGCCGGATGAGATTCTCTATGATGTGATCCACAACCTGTCTGCGGCGCAGGGTTATTGCGACTCGAAAGGTCTTTATTCAGCGCGCAAAGCGGTGATGCAGGAGTGCCAGCGCATTCAGGTCCCCAACGTTGAAATCGATGATATCTACCTCGGCAATGGGGTTAGCGAGCTCATTACCATGGCCATGCAGGCCCTGGTGAATGATGGTGACGAGGTGTTGATTCCAGCACCGGATTACCCGCTGTGGACAGCCGCAGTCAGTCTTAGCGGCGGCACGCCTGTGCACTATGTCTGTGATGAGCAGGCAGACTGGTATCCTTCGGTAGAAGACATTGCTTCCAAGATCACTTCCAGAACCAAGGCGCTGGTGATCATCAACCCAAACAACCCCACTGGTGCTGTCTATAGCAAGGAAATTTTGCAGGACTTGATCGAGCTGGCGCGCAAGCATCAGCTTGTTTTATTGGCAGATGAGATTTACAGCAAGATTCTCTATGACGATGCGCAACACATTCCTGTTGGCTCATTGTGCGATGACCTATTGGTAGTCAGCTTCAACGGCTTGTCAAAAGCCTATCGTCTGGCCGGTTTTCGTTCTGGCTGGATGGTGATTAGCGGCGCCAAAGAACAGGCCAGAAGTTATATTGAAGGCCTGGAGATTCTCTCCAATATGCGCCTGTGTGCAAACGTGCCAGCCCAGTTTGCAGTGCAGACTGCGCTTGGCGGATACCAGAGCATCAATGAATTAATCCTTCCTGGTGGCCGACTACGAGAGCAGCGCGATGTGACTCATGACCTGCTCACGCAAATTCCTGGCGTAAGCTGTGTAAAACCCAGCGGGGCGATTTACCTGTTCCCACGACTGGATCCGAAAGTCTATAACATCAAAGACGATGTGGAGCTGGTATTGAATATTCTTGAACAGGAAAAGATTCTGTTGGTGCAAGGAAGCGCGTTCAATATTCAGGACACAGATCACTTGCGTATTGTTTTTCTTCCCCGGGAGGATGAATTGCGGCAGGCAGTCGGACAAATAGATAAAGTATTGGCTGGGTACCGGTAGTCTGTGCTGCTATCCAACTAACTTAAAACCAAGACCGCTGAAGATTTTACTCTCCTCAGCGGTCAGTAAGCCTTTTTCAATAGACAGTTCTGAGAATTCTTTTCTCGCAACCAACTCCCGTCGCATCAAATCGAAACTCTCACCGCTATCGCCTTGAGCAACTAATTGTTTAAAACGGTCGCTCCACTTGGTAATGGGCAGCACTTGCAATACCGTTTCCCAGTGCTTCGATGGGTTTACATGGTCCAGTATCTCAGCCTCGGGGGTGTTATCTTTTTCAACAGCACTCTCGGTGGATTCTCCCAAAAAAGTCAGCAATTTGTTGACTACGATCTCAGCGGCAGTCAGTTTTGCGTGCCTGCTGTAGCCAGCAATATGTGGTGTAGCTATCAGTACTTTCGCTGCCAGTTCAGACTTCACTATTGGTTCGTTCTGCCACACATCAACTACCGCTTTGAAATTTTCGTTAGCCTCCAGATGATGGAGTAACGCTTCTTCGTCGACAACGCCACCTCTGCAACTGTTAATCAACAAGGTTGACCCTGACATTTCGCGCAGAAACTCTGTCGAAATCATCCTGTGTGTCGCGAACTCACTCCGCTCTTTAAAGGGAACATGCAGCGATACCACCTGGCAACGAGCGATTCTATCCAACGGCACAAAATCAAATTCAGAAGTCTTGGCGAGTTCTAAAGGAGGATCGCAGAGTAGAACCTTGCAACCCAGTCGCTGCAGTCTCCCTGCCAGGCGTGAACCGACATGGCCGGTGCCAACGATGCCTATTTCGATCGCTCTGATATCCAGCCCAGTCAGTAGTAGCCAATGAGCCAGGCTGGCTAAACAATAATCCACCACCGCATTAGCATTGCTGCCCGCTGCGTCGCACCAGGTGATCCCCTGCTCTCGCAAAAAATCTAGATCCAAGTGATCGACACCGGAAGTCGCGGTCGCAACGAATTCAACCGGAGTGTTCCTGAGCAGGTCAGCATCGACCTTGGTGACAGATCTCACGATTAGCGCATCAGCATGTTTTAGTTGTGCGCCCGTGAGTGCGCGGCCTTCCACTTCGATGAGCTCGGCGTGCGCTGGTAGTAAATCCGAGTCTATGGGTATGTTGGCGTCAGCAACTATCTTCAAGCGTGCTCTCCAATCTTGTCACACACTACAGCCGCATAGCCTGATTGACCAAGCGTTCGCTCTCCTCGGACTGGAAGCGGTATTCCACCAAAAAGCTACGAAGCTCATCGATATCTATTTCATTGCGTTTAAGATCTTCCAGGCAGGTCCCCGAAAACTCTTCATTACTGTCGTCAACATCACAAACGATGGTGGCCAGAGTCCGACTCAACTCCGCCTCTTTTCTGTGCCGTTCCAATTTGTCGGCCAGCCCTTTAGCCCCTCTTATTGGCAGTTCTTTTACGTCAGCAATGTTCTCATACACCGCCTCCAGATCTTCAAACCGGGAAAGGAGCTCTCTAGCCTTCACCGGCCCTACCCCGGGCACGCCGGTAATACAATCTACAGAATCGCCTGCTAAAGCCAGAAAGTCGCAGATCTGATTAGGAGAGACTCCAAATTCGGACTCTATGTCTGCAGCGTATCGTCGTTGGTTCTGGCTAAATTCCCAAAGACAGTCGTGATCGCCTTCCAGTAGCTGAGCTAAATCCTTGTCCTTGGAAACAATGTGAAGAGCACATTGCTGCTGATCAGTGCGGACGTTTGTGGCCAGCGTACCGATAATGTCATCGGCTTCATACACCTTACTGGAGTACGCACTCAAGCCAAGCACATCACAAATCTCAATACAGGCCTTCAACTGCATCTCCAGGTTGGGATCGGGCAGTTCACGATTCGATTTGTAGTCAGAGCATAGCTGATGGCGAAAGCCGCAGAATAGACTTTCATCATGGGCCACACCAACGTAGTCAGGACCAGAGCGACGCAGGAATTGAATCAGGAACTGAGAAAAGCCGTAAATGGCACTTAACTCATTACCCTCGCGGTCATAGCACTCGACGTATGGGGAAAAATGAGCTTGGAAGATGTAGATCGAAGCATCGATCAGATACACAGGCACACTGGCCGGTGTTGGTGACATTTATTTAGTCTTCCTTCTTCTTTTTAATACGATACAGATACAGGTCACCCTGCTGGGATTGCTCGATCAGTTCATGACCCAGATACAGGCAAAATTTTGGCACGTCCCGAATCGTGGAGGGATCAGTCGCTTGCAGCAGCAAAGTTTCCCCGGCGGCCAGATCGCGAATCTTATTATGTAGCAGCATTACCGGTTCCGGGCAATACAAGCCCTTAGCATCGAGCACTACTGATTCACTCTCAGGATTCTGATTTGAGGTTATCTCTGACATCGGATGCTCGGACTCTAGCGTTCTACCCGCTCCAAGTTACAGGTTTCTGAATCGGGATCAAAGGTGAGCTTAATCTCTCCGTTGGCGAGTTGCGCCTTAACCTGATCAATTTTCTGTTCGAGAGAGAAGTCTTGATGGCCATAATCCGTGCCCTCTCGTAGCACAAACTCCTCGATTATGCCTAGCAAGGCGTCTTCAGAAA
>JAKSCP010000404.1 GCA_022360535.1 Pseudomonadales bacterium
AAGCGATGACAATGAATAGAAACAAAGGAAACAAAGGAAACAAAGAAAGCGGAACAGTTTTATTTTCATGGCAGTTGGTCTTTCGTTATTGGGATTAGCGGGGGAATAAAGTACCTTATTCTAACCCTGGCCCCACTCACGCGGGAGAAGAATAATGTCACAAAAAGTGCAGGCGGGAACAAGTAAAGAACGACGAACAGTGCCGCGGGAAGCGGTAGAAATCTATAACCAATACATTCACGGCGAGATCAGTCGTCGCAAATTTCTCGATGGCGTAAAAAAGTTTGCCGTGGCCGGACTCAGCGCCACCGCAATCGCCAAAGCCCTGATGCCCGATTACGCTATGGGCCAACAAATCCGGCGCGATGATGAACGCATTACTGCCAGCTACGAAACCATCCCGTCTCCTGATGGCCACGGTTTTATTCGAGGCTACCTGGTCCGCCCATATAGTGCTGACAGCCGCAGTGAGACATCCGCCCAGTTGCCGGGCATCATTGTTGTGCACGAGAACCGCGGCCTGAATCCACACACTGAAGATGTCGCCAGACGTTTCGCCTTGTCGAATTTTATGGCCTTTGCGCCAGATGTACTGACGTCGGTAGGCGGCTACCCTGGTGACGATTACCAGGGAGGGCAGTTGTTTCGACAGCTCGATCCGGAAAAACGCTTTCAGGATATCGTCGCCAGCGCCCTGTGGCTGAAGAATCGCGAAGATTGTACCGGCAGGATTGGTGTCACCGGTTTCTGCTACGGTGGCAGTATTTCCAATCGCCTGGCAGTGCATCTGGGTGAAGATCTGGCGGCTGCGGTGCCCTTTTACGGCGGCGGAGCAGATGCCGCCGATGTGCCTAATATTCGCGCTGCGGTCATGGTGCAACACGGCGAACTGGATACCCGCCTGGTGCAAGCCTGGCCTGACTATGAAGCGGCATTGATTGCCAACAACGTGACCTACGAAGGGCATATCTATCCCAATGCTGTTCATGGTTTTTTCAACGATGCCACACCGGAGCGGTACGACCATGCTGCTGCAACAGAAGCATGGCAACGCACCATCGATTGGTTTAATCGTTACGTAAGAAACTAGTTATTCGGAAACTGTTATGACAAACCGTAAATCTGCACAGCAAAATACCACCAGCCGCCGCCGGGTGCTGTCCGGTTTCGGCGCGCTGGCAACTGCCAGCCTGTTACCGCAACGCCTTTCAGCGCAGGGTGTGAACAATGACGTAGATGTACTCATTATCGGAGGTGGCATTGCCGGCGCATCCACCGCGTTCCATCTGGCGGAACAGGGCCAGGATGTGCTGTTGCTGGAAAGGGGAGAAATCGCCTCGGAGGCCTCTGGGCAGAATATGGGCGGTCTCGGAGGAAACGGTTGGGGCAATAATCCTAACCTGCTGTCCTACATTACTGCTGGTAGTGTGGAAATCTTCAAGCGCATGCAACTGGACCTCGGTTACGACATGGAGTTTCGTCTTTCGGGCACACTGACCGCGATTCATACTGAAGAGCAGTTTGAATATTACCAGGATCAGGTAACCCGATTGCGTGCTGGTGGTTATCAGGTGGAGCTACTGACACCGAGAGAAGCGCGCGCGATAGAACCGGAAGCCAATAGTGAACTCCTGGGTTACGTTCATGCAACGGAACGCGGCCAGGCTGACCCGGTGAAGTCCACGCGTGCGTTTGCCCATGCGGCGGAAATGGCTGGGGCTAGCATCGCAACCGGGCAGAATGTAACCAGTATTACACCGTTGAGCCGTGGCGGTTATTCGGTGCAAACGGAATCGGCAGAGTATCGCTGTCAGACTCTGGTATTAGCCACCGGTGCCTGGTGTGGTCCGGTAGGTGAGATGCTGGGATTAAAAATACCTATCGTTCCAGTACGCGGACAGATGTGGGCAACCGACAGCATGCCTATGCGCGTGTTCCACACGATCGGTTCCGCAGAATCCAGTTATGCCTGGAGTAAAGACAACGGCTCCGACGCAGTGACGCCTCCCAACCTGACCCATAAAAACAATCGCCGGGTGATTCGACATCTGTATGGTCGTCAACGCAAGAACGGCGAGATTATTTTTGGTGGTGATCGGGAAAGCCTGGGCTACAACAAAACACCCAATCCCGATGGTATCGAAGTAAATAGAGGGCACGCGGCGGAAGTGATCCCGTTGGTAGCAAGCCTGCCTATCAAACGCACCTGGGCAGGACTGATGCCTTTCTCTATCGACGGCGCGCCCATCATCGGCAAGATTTCGCTACGGGATAATCTGTTTATCGTCAGTGGGTTGTCGTCCTCTGGCTTTGGGCGTGGGCCCATGTCGGGCAAGTTGGCGGCTGACTTTATCCGCACCGGGCACATGACCCATGTGCTTACAGAAGCTGATCCGGACCGCTGTGTGACAGAAGCCTGAGCGGCTACGCAGCTGTCACATTAGTGCTGTAATGGGCTGCTACACTTCGACCTTTGGTTAACATTGATCGCTAACGGGAAGATGGCCATGCTCACTCGTTTCCAATCACTTTGCTTTGCGTTCGCATTACTGTTCTGTGTGCCGGCAATTGCTCAGAATAATACGATACTCGGGACACCACCCTGGCAGACAGCCTCTGGCTGGCCTGATCGGGTAATTCAAAATTTCAGCGACGATCCAGCGCGTACGATCACAGTCACCTGGCGCACCGATAGCAGTGTGCAAAACACACTTGCGCAGATTGCTCTCGCTACTCCCGATGCCCGTTTTGATGCCGCCGCACAGAGCATCGCCGCCATAACCGAATCGGTGTATCTCTCCACGGCGATGGTTGATGGAGTACCGCTGCTCTCGCCAGATAATGTAGGACTGGGTGTAGTTCACTACCATTCCGCGGTGTTTCGCGACCTGGAGCCGGACACGCTATATGC
>JAKSCP010000284.1 GCA_022360535.1 Pseudomonadales bacterium
ATGAGGCCCAGGACATTAATCCCAATGAAGTTTCGCTGCTACAACTACTTGCGGCAGATGCGGAGCAGCGCCAGGACTGGGAAGTCGCCATTAGCAACTGGCGTCTGTTAATCCAGGCTAGTCCAAATTCAGAAATGGCCCAGGACCTGAGACTGCGCATCTCTGTGGCGCAGCGGCAATTGGCTTCCGAAGCAGGTGAGTTGGAGGGGCCTGTTCTGGAAGTGCAGCTTTCTCTGGCGGAAGGTTTGGAATTGGATCCTGCACTCAGAGTGTTTGTTGCTGCGCGCAATGCGGAGAGAGAAGGCATGCCGCCACTGGCCGCCATGGATACAACAGTTTCTGCGCTACCAACCACAATCCAGTTAGATAACCTGAATGCGGTTGGGCCCTTTAACCTTGCTTCAGCAGATTCAGTGTACGTTTCTGCTCTGGTGTCTTTTGCTGGTATCGCGACACCCAGTTCAGGTGACTATCGCGTCTTGTCGGAAAACTTTGCGCACAATGGTGAACGCGTTTCGGTCGACCTTGTTATTAGCGAGCAAATCCCTTAACCCCTTGCTCGCCCCATGTACTGGACCGAATTTCTCACTATCGCTATCGCCCATCTATTTGCAGTAGCGTCACCGGGCCCTGACTTCGTTATTGTAACTCGTCAAAGTGTGACAGGTGGTACGCGTCTGGGAGTCTGGACCAGTCTTGGCGTAGGTGCTGGTATCCTGGTGCACGTCAGCTACTGTATTCTCGGCGTGGCGATTCTGCTTTCGCAATCAGAAACACTATTTAATGCGATGAAATACATCGCCGCCGCTTACCTCTGCTATTTAGGATTGCAGTCGATCCGCGCTTCGTTTCATCAAGTTTCTACCGCTGAAAACGGGTCAGTTACAGAAACCTCGTTCAAACAAGCTTTCTGGTCTGGGTTTCTGACCAATGGATTAAATCCTAAAGCGACGTTGTTCTTTTTGGCGTTGTTCACTGTCGTTATCGATATCAATACCCCCACCTTTATTCAGGTTATATACGGTATTTACCTCGCTGTTGCGACATTCATTTGGTTCGCTTTTCTCTCTACCGTCTTAGGAAAACCAAATGTCAGGCAGTTCATGTTGCAGGCAGGGCTGTGGTTTGAACGAGGCATGGGAATTGTACTCATACTGCTGGCTGTGCAGATCGTGCTTTTCGCCTAGTCTGTCTTACGGACCTGCACTGGCGCTTGATTCTGAGGTATAGTGGTGGTTGGAGTTGATCATGACCGAAACTGCATTGCCTGAAGTCCTAATCGATAAGTTCGATCGCCGTATCGACTATATCCGCCTGTCAGTAACTGACCGTTGCGACTTTCGTTGTGTGTATTGTATGACGGAGGACATGACGTTCCTGCCTCGTGCACAGATTTTGTCACTGGAAGAGTTATATCGTGTGGGCAAAGCCTTTACTGAATTAGGCGTGCGCAAAATACGATTGACCGGTGGCGAGCCTATGGTCAGGACTGATGTGATGTCGTTGATCGAGAAACTTGGCAAATTGCCAGGTCTCGAGGAGTTATTGCTTACCACCAACGGTGCACAACTCGATAAATATGCCGCTCCATTGCGCAATGCTGGTGTTAATCGCATCAATATCAGCATCGATAGTCTCGATGCTGAGCGCTTCAAACGCATCTCACGGGTGGGAAAACTGGAGAAAGTACTGCAAGGTATCGATGCAGCCATTGCACAAGGTTTCGAACGCATTCGTTTGAACTCAGTCATTATGCGTGGCTATAACGAAGATGAGGTGTTAGGCCTTACAGATTACGCGCTGGAACGCGGCATCGATATCGCATTCATCGAAGAGATGCCTTTAGGGGAAGCCTCTGACCACGACCGTGTCGATACTACCTGCAGCAATGCCTGGGTGCGTGAAGAAATCGAGAAGAAATACCAATTAGTGAACAGTACTTCTAAAACTGCGGGTCCATCTCGTTATGCGCAAGTGGTCGACAGTAAGAGTCGCATTGGTTTCATTTCTCCCGTAACTCATAATTTCTGCGCAGATTGCAATCGAGTGCGCATTACTGTCGAGGGCAGATTGCTCCTCTGTCTGGGTAATGAACATTCCATTGATCTAAGAGCAATCCTGCGGGATGCAAACCAGACCGACGATGATCTCAAGCGCGCGATTGTGGCGTCCATGGACATCAAGCCAGAACGTCACTACTTCTATGATAAAGATCATGCTCAACCGGTTCGCCTGATGAATATGACTGGCGGATAGGAGTGATATGAGCGCAGCAACTTCGCTTTCTTTGGCGGTAATCACAGTCTCAGATACCAGAACCGAGGAGACCGACAAATCCGGTCCGGTGCTTATCGAGTGCTTACAGCAAGCCGGGCACAAGCTTCACAGCAAAGCTATTGTGAAGGACGATGTGTATCAATTGCGGGCAGCAGCCTCGTCCCTCATTGCTGACCCGGATGTCCAGGGCATACTCATGACCGGTGGTACCGGCTTTACCGAGCGCGACAATACCCTGACTGCTATCCAACCGTTGCTGGATGACGCCATCGAGGGATTTGGTGAATTGTTCAGGCAGCTATCCTACGAAGAGATTGGCACCTCAACGATTCAATCCAGAGCTTTCGCGGGGCTTGCCAATAACACTATCGTTTTCTGTGTGCCGGGATCTCCAGGGGCATGCCGCACAGCCTGGGATAAAATTATTGCCCAACAACTGGACAGTGCGTATAAGCCTTGCAATTTTGTCGACAAGATCGGCTAGCCTTACCAGCTCTTTCATCAACTCTTAACCGCATCAACGGGTTGCCACAGCACGCTTCGTGCTGTCTATGTGGTTGCAAAAAAATGGAATATTAGAAAAGGGGATAGTAGAGAAGAGGATGTTGCAGGTTTTCACCAGACCAGAAAGAGAAACGCCAGCTTGGGATAAATTCTCAAGCTGGCGTTCACTGACCTGTTGGTCTATTAGAAAGGCTAAACATAGAGCCTCCTTTATAGTGTTTTACACGGCTGCATAGACAATCGCGGCAGGTACTGCAAGGGCAACTACAACCAATGCAATGCTGACGACAATCGCTTCTACGACTGGCCGAGCGTTTTTAAGTGCCTTACTCATTGTTTTCTCCTTAAATTCAATAGAGTGGTTAATAATTTCGGATGTGATCTCCACAACACGGCGCGTATAGTAACACATTTCGTCCATAAAGGTAACAAACTTGAGTATTTGAGCGCACTTGTAAAAGAAAGTAACAAATCTCCTCGCTAAACAAGAGAAGTAGATTTAAAGTTAATAAAAACAATGATATACAAAGTTATAATTGTTTCAGAGATGTCACAGTGGCTTCGAGATAGGGTGTTTAACCCTTTGAAAACCAATAACTAAAACCTTCAAAAGTCAGAGATGTGATGAGCATCACATTCGTAACCTTAGGTAACACACTGGTAATTTTGCTATTTGGTGCGGATGCATTGCCGTTTGGCTCGGGCTAGAATTGCACGCTTATTTTTGGAGAGGCTTCCATGCGGATCATCACTTTCAACTGCAATGGGATTCGGGCAGCTGCCCGTAAGGGTTTTTTTGACTGGCTAAAAACCGTTCCCGCCGATGTGGTTTGCCTGCAGGAAACCAAGGCGCAGATTGACCAGCTCAGCGATCCAGTCTTTCACCCTGAGGACTACCAGTGTTTCTATTTTGATGCCGTCAAGAAGGGCTATGCGGGTACTGCCATGTATTTGAGGCGGGAACCAAAAAAGCTCAGTCGCGGCCTGGGGTTTGAGCTGGCGGATACGGAAGGTCGCTATATACAAGCCGATTTCGACGGGCTCAGTGTGGCATCACTGTATTTGCCTTCAGGGTCGGCAGGCCCTGAGCGACAGGAACGCAAGTTTGCGTTCATGGACCAATTCATGGAGCACATGCGGTCTCTGCGCAGAAAGCGCCGTGAGTTCATCATTTGTGCGGACTGGAACATCTGTCATAAGGAAATCGATCTGAAAAACTGGCGCTCCAACCAGAAAAATTCGGGATTTCTGCCTGAGGAGAGGCAGTGGTTGGATACGCTCTATGACGAGGTGGGCTATGTGGATGCATTTCGAGTGGTAAACCAGGAGCCCGACCAGTATTCCTGGTGGTCTAACAGGGGGCAGGCCAGGGCTAACAATGTGGGATGGCGTCTGGACTACCATGTGGTGACGCCAGGCTTGAAAGAAAAAATAAAATCCGCTGAAATCTACACGGAAGAAAACTTCTCCGATCATGCGCCGGTGATAATTGATTATGAATTGTAGATTTAGTGAACTAGTGAATGGATTTCTCAAACAGCTCAGGCTGTTGCTCATTCCCGTACTGCTGTTCGCAGCAAATTCTGCGTTCGCTCAGCCTCTAATCGCCGTGATCGACACGTCCAAAGGTATCATGCGCGCCGAACTCAATGACCGGGCCGCACCTACATCGGTAGCTAACTTCGTGAACCTCGCCATGCGCGGCTATTATGATGGTTTAACCTTCCATCGTGTCGAGAGAAATTTTATGGCGCAAGGTGGTGATCCCAGAGCAGATGGCACTGGTGGGCCAGGCTATCGCTTTGCGGGCGAGATCATTCTGAAACACAACCAGCAAGGTATTCTATCCATGGCCAATTCAGGGCCGGGCACCGATGGAAGTCAATTCTTCATCACCCATCTGGCGACACCCCATCTGGATGGTTTGCATTCGGTCTTTGGTAGGGTAAGGGAAGGGGCACAGGTGATTTTGCAGATTCGACGCCGCGATGTGATTAACAGTATCACCATCGAAGGAGACCCATCCGATTTGTTTCGGCGCAAGGCTGAACAGCTGGCAGAATGGAATGAGGTGTTAGATCAGAATTTTCCCGATCTTAAGTCTGCTTTCGTACCTGCGGACCTATAGGACTCGCTTAAAGGGTTTCACCACTACTTTCTCGTAGACACCGGCGGCGACATAAGGGTCAGCATCAGCCCACGCCTGTGCTTGCTCCAGACTGTCAAATTCGGCAATAACCAGGCTCCCGCTAAATCCTTCATCACCCGGCTCTTCGCTATCAATTGCCGGGTGAGGGCCAGCCGCTAACAGGCGTTTCTGTTCAACCAACTGGTTAAGTCGTTTAAGGTGAGCAGGACGGGCGGACTTTCGCTTTGACAAACTATCGCTCACATCGGTACTCATGATTGCGTAGTACATGTTTAGCTCCTAGCTGTTAGCTGATTCTTCCCTAGCCGATTCGGCAACGGCTTCTTCTTCGACTTCGATGTACTTGGCAAGCAGTGGCATCTGGCCGATCACGAAAGCGAAAGTCAAAATCAAGTTGCCAAACACTTTGAATTGAATCCACAGTGCTTCGCTAAGCAGGAAGGCGACAGCAAGATTTATGGCGCCTAAAACGATGAAGTAATAAATCCAGATCGTATTGAGTCGTATCCACAATTCCTTAGGTGCATTCACCGCATGGCCCATCATGTGTTCGATAGCTGGCTTGTCTCCGATATAGCGAGAAGCCAAAAAGATGCTGGCGAAGATCCAATTGACAATTGGTGCTTTCCACTTCAGAAAATTGGTGTCGCGGAAGATGATGGTAGGAATGCAAAATAAAACCACGGCACCGACCGTTATCCACTGAAATTTATCGAGCCGTTTCTGAGCCAGAAACAGGCTTCCATATACCAGTATTGAAGCGGCCAGTAGAAATTCAGCAGCACTAAAGATACCGCCAACACTGTGTTCGTAACCGGCAATGGTGACCGTGCGCTCATCCATGGCCCATACGATAAAAAACACTAACAGGGGAATGTAATCGATAAACTGCTTCATACTGCTGTCCAGTCTTGAATCTGCTCGCCATCTTAAAGCATCTACAAAAAGGTGTCTGCTTTTGTCCTACTATAGTTTAGAATCACCAGCTTTTCGTGAGCCACACCTTCCCGAGCGCTACTTCTAGCTGTATTAGCTTAAACCCGTCATGGGCGATTATTTACAAATCCATCCGCTAAATCCTGAGCCGCGAGTGATTCGGCAGGCAGTTGATTGTTTGTTGCGGGGTGGGGTAGTGGTCTACCCCACTGATTCGACTTATGCTCTGGGATGTCATATTGGTGATAAAACGGCGCTGGATCGGATTCGCCGCATTCGTCAGCTCGACAAGAGGCATAACTTCACGCTTATCTGCAGCGATCTTTCCTCCTTGGCCACCTACGCACGAGTTCACAATAGTGCCTATCGTATTCTCAAAGCCTATACACCTGGCCCTTACACTTTCATATTGAAAGCTACGCCAGAAGTGCCGAGACGATTGATGCATCCGAAACGAAAAACAATCGGTATCAGGGTTCCTGATAATCCGATAGCTCAATCCATTATTGCCAGTCTTGGTGAACCAATCATGAGTACCAGCTTGTTGCTGCCTAATGAAGAGCAGCAACTCTATGATCCTTATGAGATGCGATTGAAACTGGGGAAAGTGGTGGATCTCATTATCGATGGAGGTGCTGCTGATACTGAACCCACCACCATGATCGATTTGGTCGAAGGTGTACCCGAAGTTTTGCGTGTGGGCAAAGGCGACCCTGAACCGTTTCAATGATCACAGTATAATTAGCCGCGAACCAGACGATACTATTCAGATGTAATTCGCGCACAACCACTCGAGGAGAGAAATTTGTCAACGGCCGATGCCCAACAACGGGTACTTTCCGGGATGCGACCTACTGGTCGATTGCATCTCGGGCACTATCATGGCGTGCTGAAAAACTGGATAAAACTTCAGCATGAATATGAATGTTTCTTTTTTGTGGCCGATTGGCATGCCTTAACCACCCACTATGGAGATGCCACGTTATTCGAAGAAAACGTGTTAGAGATGGTGATTGATTGGTTGGCGGTTGGGGTAAATCCAGGCTCCGCTGCTTTATTCGCACAATCGCGAATACCGGAGCACTCGGAACTACACCTCCTGCTATCTATGATTACTCCGCTTGGCTGGCTGGAGCGCGTACCCAGCTATAAAGATCAACAGGAAAAGTTGAAAGAAAAGGACTTGGATACCTATGGGTTTCTTGGTTATCCGCTGCTCCAGGCAGCAGATATTCTCATTTATCGAGCTGGCTATGTGCCGGTGGGAGCAGATCAGGTAGCCCATGTGGAGCTTACCCGGGAAGTAGCCCGCCGCTTCAATCATGTGTATGGCCGGGAACCCGGGTTCGAGGAGAACGCAGAGGCCGCTGTGCGCAAAATGGGCAAAAAAGCAGCCAAGCTCTATACGCAGCTCAGAACAGCCTACCAGGAGCAAGGGGATCACGAAGCGCTGGAAAAAGCCCAGGCTCTGCTGAAGGAACAACAGAACATCTCAATTGGCGATCGGGAGCGGCTTTACGGCTATTTGGAGGGGGGTGGCAAGATGATTCTGGCCGAACCTCAGTCGCTGTTGACCCCAGCCTCGAAAATGCCTGGCCTGGATGGTCAAAAGATGTCGAAATCTTACGATAATACTATTAGCCTCCGTGAAGACCTGGAGCAGGTCAGCAGCAAGATCAGCACCATGCCCACGGATCCGGCGAGAGTACGTCTCACCGACCCTGGGGACCCGGAGAAATGCCCGGTATGGCAGTTGCACCAGACCTATTCTGATCAAGAGACACAGGAATGGGTGGTAGCAGGGTGCAAGTCAGCCGGGATTGGCTGCCTGGAGTGCAAAAAGCCCATAATCGAGGCGGTGGTGGAAGAATTGGAGCCCATCCAGAAGGAAGCGCAGCAGTACGAAAAAGACCGTGATCTGGTGCGTTCGATTCTGGTGGAAGGAAGTGAGCGGGCGCGGGAATCTGCCAAGGAAACCCTGGCAGAAGTGCGCACCGCCATGGGCTTGAGCAACTGGTAGTTAATTACAAGTTTGGAATAGTAGAAATAGTTTGATAAGCGTCGCAGCCGAGTTAGAAAACCACGTCCTCGATTCCGAGGGCGAAGCGGAAACTCCAGAAGAGAATTCCTCCCCGTCCATCGAACAGCAAGAACTGCCTTTCGCCATTGTCGGTGGTGAGGCGTTCACCGAGGTTCCCAAGGACCTCTATATTCCCCCCGATGCGCTGGAAATTTTTCTTGAGGCCTTCGAGGGGCCATTGGACTTATTGCTGTATCTGATCAAGCGACAGAACATCGACATTCTCGATATCAATGTTGCCGATATCACCGATCAATACATGTCCTATGTGGAACTGATGCAGGCCAGCCAGTTTGAGTTAGCGGCAGAATACCTGGTGATGGCGGCGACTCTGGCGGAAATCAAGTCGCGTATCCTGCTGCCGCGTCAGGAAGAAGAGGATTCGGAAGAAGACGATCCTCGTATGCAACTGATTCGCCGCTTACAGGAGTATGAGCGATTCAAACAGGCTGCCGAAGATATCGATAGCTTGCCCCGTATGGATCGGGACATTCAGATTGCCAGCGCAGCCCTGCCAGAGATAGAACGAGTCGTCCCTGAGCCGGAAGTGAGCCTGGACGAGATTTTGCAATGCTTGTCTCGAGTACTGCAGCGGGCTGAAATGTTTGAACACCACCACATTCAATTCGAGACACTTTCTACTCGAGAGAAAATGTCAGAAATTCTAACCCGTATTTCTGAACATAAGTTTGTTCCCCTGGTGTCATTGCTGCTTAAAGATGAGGGTAGATTGGGTGTGGTCGTCACCTTTCTTGCTGTCATGGAATTAATGAAAGACTCGATGATTGAAATTGTGCAGTCAGAGCCTTTCGGCCCCATCCATGTAAAGAGCCGCGCATGAGCCATCGGCCTGCCGAGTCCAGATAATTCAGACATGACTGACGTAGATAACAAAGTAAAGATGATTGTGGAAGGCCTGCTGATGGCAGCAGGTCGCCCGTTAACCCTGGATAACATTATCCAGACGTTTGCGCGCCGCGAACGGCCAGACAAAAAAGAGTTAAAGGCTGTCATAGAAGCGATTGCACAGGACTGCGATGACAAAGGCTTTGAACTTAAACAGGTCGCTTCCGGATACCGCTTTCAGGTAAAGCAGGAACTCAGCGAATGGGTGGCAAAACTCTGGGAAGAGCGCCCCCCACGTTATACCCGCGCTTTACTGGAAACTCTGGCGCTTATCGCCTATCGCCAGCCAATCACCCGCGGTGATATCGAGGAGATTCGTGGTGTCACTGTCAGCCCAAACATTATCCGTACGTTACTGGACAGAGAGTGGGTGAGAGTGGTTGGTCATCGTGATGTGCCCGGGCGCCCGGCGATGTTTGCGACGACCAAACAATTTCTGGATTACTTCAATCTCAAGAGCCTGCAGGAACTGCCTCCGCTGGCTGAAGTAAAAGAACTCGTACCGACTGAGCCTGAGATCGACCTGGCTGAAGAATTGGCTAAGCAGCGGGTTATTGAGATACCCGAAGAAGATCTGGAGAGTGCTGAGGCAATCAATACAGAGACTGAAAAAGCTGAATTGCTTGCCGAGGAAGAGGCTCTGGAGCTTTCCAGAAAACCTCTGGATGAAATTCTTAACATGGGCACACCGGAAGATGCAGCCAATGATGAGGATGAGATAGCTCAGGCGAATGACAGTGACGACGAAGAACAAGCGGCCACCCAGTCGCTTGAAGAAGAGTCAGAATCTGTAACGGAGGAGCCTGAAGAATCGGTGCCAACCGATTCCGAAGCCGACGAGGGGTCAGTGCAGGAAGCTGATATACTCGAGTTTTCTATCGAAGAACTCGAAGAGGACAGGGAAGGCTAAGCCTTTTTTGCGCAACTCCGACTGACGCCATCCATTTCAAGTATCGATCAACACCGAGTTTTCTTCGGATAAAACACTGTGACTGAAAAACTACAGAAAGTGCTCGCTCGAGCTGGTTTCGGTTCTCGCCGCCAATTGGAAGAGTGGATTGCTGCGGGTCGGGTAAAGGTAAATGGTGAAGTCGCAAAGATCGGGGCGAGAGTTAGCGACAGGGACAAGATCCTAGTTGATGGGAAGAAGCTCGCGCCACAACGCAAGTTGAAGGAACAGACCCGGGTCATTCTTTACAACAAACCCGAAGACGAGATTTGTACTCGCAATGACCCGGAAGGAAGGCCTACAGTCTTCGATAAGTTACCTCCGCTTAAACATGGTCGTTGGGTTTCCATTGGCCGTCTGGATATCAACACCAGTGGTTTGCTCCTTTTCACAACGGATGGTGAACTGGCTAATAAACTTACCCATCCAAGTTCACGGGTAGAACGCGAGTACGCGGTGCGAGTCATGGGTGAAGTAACCCCTGCCATGGTTCAGGCCATGCATAAGGGAGTGATAATCGATGGCGATGTTTGTCGCTTTACCGACATCCAGCATTACGGGGGTGAGGGAATCAACCAGTGGTATCACGTGGTACTGATGGAAGGTAAGAATCGTGAAGTTCGTAAGCTCTGGGAGTCACAGGGGATGCAGGTAAGTCGCTTGAAGCGGGTGCGGTTTGGGCCAATCTTTATACCCAGCACTGTATCTCGTGGCACTTATCAAGAGTTGAGCAAAAATGAGATGCAGAAGCTTTATAAGCTGGTGGAAGACAAATAGGAGATTGTCGTAAGCAAAGTGCTTACCGGGTAACTCTTGTTACGCCTTGAACACCGATGGATCGAAATCGCGCACATTAAGCGCTTGGCCATGGATGGTATCTGCTTCGCTGCTCAGCATATAAAGATAGACAGGCATCAGAGCCTCTGGGCTGGGTTGGGAATCTGGTTTTTCAGCAGGATATGCCGCTTGTCGCATGGCAGTTCGAGTACCACCCGGGTTGATGCTGTTCACCCGAATATTGCTGGTAGTGCTGAGTTCATCAGCCAGCGTTTGCATCAGTCCTTCCACAGCAAATTTGGAAACCGCATAGGCGCCCCAGTAAGC
>JAKSCP010000487.1 GCA_022360535.1 Pseudomonadales bacterium
TCGACGAGAATTTCACATTGGTTGATGACAGCAACACACCGGATGCCACAAGCAATGAACCAAGACCGGTACGCCTGGGACAAGCCCAACCCGGCGAAGAAGTGTTAGGCCTGGAATACCGACGCATTCAAAAAGGCAGCTTCGAACAGTTTCATACAATTACGCGCGATCGGGTCTATCCCTACCTGGAAAAAATTGGCGTTCGGCCAGTTGGACAATGGCGAGTTGTTTATTTACCTAATAGCTCTGCTGAGGAAAGCCCAGACTACGACGAACTCTACACCCTGGCGCGTTACGCCAGCATTGAGCACTACCAACAGGTCTGGTCGAATGCGATTGCAATGGGTGGCAATGGTCCCGATTACGAATCCATGATTGCGGCATTTGGGGAACTTAATGCTCTTTCCCTGGATGCCAGCACTGAATTTTTGCGCGGACCATTATTCGGCAGCCCACCTGTGTTCGCTCCCGGACTGCCTGAAACTTACCGCCTTGGGCAATAGCCCAAAGGAGCTCGTGATGAAAAAAGTAGCACTGTTTGTCGCTCTCACCCTATTCACAACGGCGACATTGGCACAGACTCGTGGCCCTGATGATGGCTCACTGGTCATCGTTGGCGGGGGTATGAGAGATCTCGGCATTCTGCAAGAGTTCGCCGAGCTTGCTGGCGGCGCCGATGCCCCTATTGTCGTTATCCCTACTGCTGGCGGCGCTGAACACTATGATGAATATTGGCAAGGTCTGGCCCAGTTCCGCGCAGCAGGGCTAACCAATCTTAAACTTATTCATACTTATGACCGGGAAGAAGCCGATACCCGAGAGTTTGCGCAGGCGATTCGTGACGCCCAGGGCGTGTGGTTTCCTGGCGGCCGACAATGGCGCCTTGCCGACTCTTATCTGCATACTGAAGTACATGATGCGCTGAACGAGCTGCTGGATCGCGGTGGAGTGATCGGCGGTTCTTCTGCCGGCGCTACGATCCTGGGCTCTTACCTGGCAAGGGGCGATACCTCCAGCAACACCATCATGATGGGTGATCACGAGGAAGGTTTCGGTTTTATCGAGAACGTCGCCATCGACCAGCACTTACTGCGGCGCAATCGCCAGTTTGATTTGCTGGAAATCATCGCCGCCAAACCCGAGCTACTTGGCATAGGTCTGGATGAAGATACGGCGATCGTGGTGCGTAATAACCAATTCCGGGTCATCGGAAAAAGTTATGTCGTCATCTACGATGCCCAGCACCAAATCGATAGCGGCGGAGATTTCTACTTTTTGGAACCCGGAGATCAGTACGACTTGCTGGAACGGCAGGCTTACCGGCCGACCAATGATTTGCTGCCTTTGGAGCGAATTGTAGAAAGAAGTAATTAGTTTCTACCGCTTAATCGTGATTTCCGGCTTTGGAATAGATCAATTTCACGTCAAAACCTTGAAAAATACGGCTAAAACACAATTTATAATTCCCAGAAAGCTCCTATAATAACCCGCATAGACGGCGTCATTACCCGCCAGGGGAGAAACACATGCATACCAATTTTGTTCGCGCACATCTGTTACTGAGAAAGCATTTTTTTAGGTCCATACTTGGCATGCTGGCATGCCTGATCGCGCCTTTGACCGGCGCGCAATCGATCGATGACATCACACTCAATGTCTACAAGGAACCTACCTGTGGTTGCTGTGTAGGCTGGATTGAACACATGGATGAGCGAGGCTACTCATCCACTATTCATCATCCGAATGATTTGGCGAGTGTGAAAGAAGAACTGGGCCTGAAACCGGAATGGACTTCTTGTCACACAGCAGTGACTGCAGAAGGCTTCATTTTCGAAGGACACATTCCTGAAAAGTTTATTGCCCAGTTTCTGGCCGCACCACCAGAGGGTGCCATGGGGTTGGCAGTGCCGGGGATGCCGATTGGTGGACCGGGCATGGAAATGGGCGATCGCTTCACCCCTTATGACATTCTGCTAATCAACAAAGACGGCACACATTCTGTGTTTGCACATATCGAATCTGCTGACGATCAGAAGTAGAAAATCTTAAACTAAATTAAAAAGCGTGTGAGAGTAATTCTCACACGCTTTTTTTGTGTGCGCGATATTTGAAAAGAATTCGAAGTGAGCAAATGCTAAATTTCGTTTCTTTCCGCTGCCTGGTTAATCATGTCCGCCGCTCTGAAGGCGAGCGCCATAATCGTCATGGTTGGTTGTCCACGACCTGAGGTCACCAGGGAACTGCCATCACAAAGGAATAAATTTGGCACATCATGGGTTCGGTGATTGGCGTCGATCACGGACGTAGCGGGATCAGTCCCCATACGACAGGTACCGAGCAGGTGGACATTGCCTTCCTGACCATCTTCGGCATAGAAACCTCCAATATTGGTGCCACCAGCGGCTTCCATTAATTCGACAGACTTCTCGTAGAACCAACGCATGGTCGCAATGTCATCGGGATGATCCATATAAGTGCAACGAATGGCGGGTCTGCCCCACTTGTCTTGCACATTGGGGTCGAGCGTGATGTTGTTGGATTCCTGCGGCAAGGAAGTAGTGTGACCATCGAACGCCGCACAGTGAGAGAACTGATAAGCCAAATCTCGTTTGTAGTCACTGCCCCAGCTTGCACCACCAAACATGAAGGGACTGGACAGCGCAAAACCTAATGGTGTGCCGCGGGACGGGTGCCGGCCATCGATGCCACCACCACCATAAAAACCCAGGGAAGAATCTAACTCATAGAAATCATGGATTACTCGTGTGGCGGGAATACTCTTCCAGCCGTTGACCGGTTCATCAAATAAACCAACGGTGGTCGAGTAGCCATTAAACATCAGGTTTTTGCCAACCATACCTGAGGAATTGGCCAGCCCATCAGGAAAGCGACTGGATTCTGAAAGAAACAACAAACGTGGCGTTTCTGCTCCGTTGGCACAAAGCACAACGGCCCTGGTGCGCTGTCCTTGTTCATTACCGTCCGCATCGTAGTACAGCACTTCGGTAGCTCGACCTTCTGCATTGGTTTCAATACGATACACCGTGCTGTAAGTTCGTAACTCACAGTTCCCTGATTCCAGCGCCAATGGAATCATCGCCACCAACGAGGAGGATTTGGCATTAAATTCACAACCAAAGCCATTACAGTAACCGCAATGAGCACAAGGCGGTCGACCATTGTGTGGCTCGGACAAAATTGCCACGGGTGCGGGGTATGGATTTAGTCCAAGTGACTTGGCCGCTCGCTCAAGTAAGACATCCGGCCCCTTTATCGGCATTGGGGCGCAGGGATACTCTCGCGAACGAGGTGGATCCCAGGAGCCCTGAAGACCAGATACACCAATTTCCCAGTCTACCTTGGTGTAATAAGGCTCCAGGTCTTCGTAGGAAATCGGCCAGTCGGCAAAATTAGTTCCAGCAATCGTCCCTCGCACACTCGCTTCCATAAAATCGATGGGGCGAAAGCGCCAGAAGTTACCGGAGAAATGCATGCTGCTGCCGCCCACATTATGCGCATAGCCGCATACGGTCTCCCGCTCCTCTGCGTCATCCGATTCTGACTTGCGAAAGGTTTGGGGATGGCCGTGAGAGGCGCCCCACATGTGTTCACCATTGTGATCGATGGCCCACTCATCGTGAGTGAAATCTACCGCAGTTAAATGCGGTCCTTGTTCCAATAGCACAACCGAGTGCCCGGCAGTAGCCAATTCTTTTGCCATGATGCCACCGGCAGCGCCGGAACCAATGACGACAAAATCAACTTCTTCTCGCGTTGCAAAACTTGGAAGAGCAGCTTCAGCCATTGTTACTCTCCCCGTTCCATGTAGTCTGCATCGTAAGCACCAAATGGTGGTGCCCAGGCCGGGCGACTCTCCATTCCAATCAGTTGCATCCCGATGCCATCGCGGTTACCTCCATACTGCGGCATGGAAAACGTACCAGCTATAGTGAGGTAACGAACGGTGTTGAAGAAAGGTGTTGTTTCGATCTTTGCCAGGAGTTCATCCTGACGCGCCACATCCAACAGGTGGAAATAGGATTCACTGTAATCAGTAGCAACCTGATACTGCATCTCGCGAAGACCATCCCTTAATGAGGCCAGGAGTTCAACACGTCGCTCATCGCCAAGCACATTGTCCATGAAGTAAATGACACCCGCTTCTGTCGCGCCTGGTGTTTCGTCCGTGGGAATAATGCGCGCCGCTACAGCAGCTAACTCTGCTGCTTCTTGTTCCGACAATGTCTGAAACGCAGCGCCACTCGACCTGGCTTCTTCTGCCTCGCGACAGGCAGTGAGAATCGCAGGCATACTCAACACCAACAATGAGCCCCGCGCCAGGGAGGCTGAGCCCGCCATGAATTGACGTCGACTCAGCGCTCTATTGAGTTCGCTATTTGATTCTTTCTCTGGCGCCTCAGTTAGCGCTTCATTTGGATACAGCTTGCTCAAAATCCATGCTCCAAAAGTTGATCGTTTGTCATAGAAATGAAGTGTTTCAGTCTATCACGGAAAACCATACCGGACACGCCAGCAAGGCCAGACACTGCGGGTTTCAACCAATTTCACGACGCACTGTTTCTGCTATAGTTTCACGAAACGCTCCATGAAGATCGGCAACAAGATTGGTCGCAAACCTCGGGAGAGGGCAAATTGAAATGTGAGTTTCATCCTGGCGCACCTGCCGCAGCTATGTGCGATAGCTGCCAGATTCCTTTGTGCGGAATCTGTGCGAGGTACATCGATGATCGCGTGCTTTGCGAACGTTGCGAAAGCGTTGCCTCTATTGAAAGTTACGTCGAAGCAAAGAGCAGGGAAAGCAATGAATCGAGAGTCGAAGAATTAATTACCAAAGCTGAACAAGCAGTTGAAAACACGCAAAGCTATGAATCCACGATAAGCGCAAGCCCGGATAAAAAAGAAAAAATGTTAATGGGTATCGTGATTGCGAGCTGTGTGTTTATCGCTTATCAAATCACAAACTCCCTGGGCTCTACCTCAACTCTTTCCCAATCTGAAATCATGGCCGAAGAACGCACACGAGACCAGATTGAATCCTGCATGTTAGTGTTTTGGGAAATTGCCTCCGTACTCTCCGATGGTGGCGAGCTCAGCGAATCGCTACGCTGCGAAGATACCGGCCTGCCTATGGTGGTGGCGGATGTCGATGGTGATCTGCGCGTGAGCCACCCGCGTCCGGACTTGTTAGGTCTAACCGACATTTATGTCACTCGTAGCAATCCGGTTCCTATATTAGTTGAATGAACATTGGTTGAATGAAAGTGAATTAAGATGAAGAGATTCACTCGACACGGGCACTTAGCCCAACAAAAGGGCTACACACTGCTGGAGTTGATGGCTACCACTGCGATCATCGGCGTGTTGATGAGTGTAGCAGTGCCTTATGTACAGAATTACACAGTTCGTGCACAGGTCACTGAAGGCGTGTTAATTCTTGGTGAACTTCGCCGTCGTATTGAAACAGAATTCTACGAAAGGGGTTCGCTTACTTCAGAAATCCCCTCATCACCTGCACCAGATGGATCTGCACACGGGGGCCCCTGGTACAGTTACGCCACCATGTTTGGGCAAACCGACTACATGTGGGAGCGCATCGAGTATCAGCCAAAGGGCCCACACCGAGTCATCGCGTTACGGGCTTACCGTCGATCGGAGTGGCTAAACTCAGATATTGGCCTGCATATGCAAGTGAAACTGGTGGATGCCAATACCCTGAATTTCCGTTGCACGGTCAATAACACCCAGAGCCGAATTCAATTCGTACCTTCCAGTTGCCAGGATGGCAATGTGAACGACTGGACTTCCTGGTAAAGAAATTTCAAACAGAGAATTTAAAAAAAGAATGCCTGCTCCGAGGAGCAGGCACATACCTGCACATTGCGTTACAGGTTAGGGAAGACATTTTTGCCTGAAGCAGTTTTCTTCTGATTCAGGCTGCCACTTAAACCGTCAAGCAGTTTGCTTCAATGCATCTCTAGCCAGGGCTAACTTGGGTGAGACGAATTCATAGCCCAGCGCTTCTGCAACCGCCGCATTGGTTACCAGCCCGCGATGCACATTGAGACCAGCCAGGAAGTTGCCATCCGCCAACAAAGCTTGATGCGCACCTTTGCTCGCCAGTTCCAGCACGAACGGCAAAGTTGCGTTAGTAAGAGCAAGTGTTGAAGTTCGTGCCACTCCGCCTGGCATATTCGCCACGCAGTAATGCACGATGCCATCGACTACATAGATCGGCTCTTCATGGGTAGTCGGCTTGCTGGTTTCAAAGCAGCCACCCTGATCGATAGCAACATCAACCAGCACCGAGCCTTTGCGCATGAGTTGCAGCATGTCTCGAGTGATTAGTCGAGGCGCTGCAGCGCCGGGCACCAATACTGCGCCGATAACTGCATCGGTGGTAGGCAGTTTTTTGGCAATGGCCTCGGTCGTTGAATACATGGTCTTGATCTGACCATTAAACAGCTCATCGATTTCCTGCAGGCGCTTTATCGATCGATCAGCGATTGTGACATCAGCACCCATACCCAGTGCGACCCGCGCCGCATTAAGCCCAACGACTCCGCCACCAATGACCAACACCGATGCGCCAGGGACACCTGGCACTCCTCCCATGAGTACACCACTTCCCTGTTGCGCCTTTTCCAAACAATGAGCAGCTTCTTGCGCAGCCATGCGTCCAGCGACTTCGCTCATTGGCGCCAGTAGCGGTAATCCACCGGCATCATCGGTTATGGTTTCGTAAGCAATGCAGGTAGCACCAGACTCTACCAACAATTTTGTTTGTTGCGCGTCTGGAGCCAGATGCAGATAGGTGAACAAAGTCTGACCTTCGCGCAACATGTCACATTCCTGTGGTTGCGGCTCCTTCACCTTCACAATAAGGTCAGCTCGAGCAAATACCTGCTCGGCTGAGTCGGCGATGCCCGCACCGGCTTCCCGGTAATCATCATCAGAGAAACCAACGCCGACACCTCCATTCGTTTCCACCAGGACTTCGTGGCCTTGGCGTACTAGCTCTGCAGCTCCGGTTGGAGTCAGACCAATTCGATATTCGTGATTCTTAATTTCTTTCGGCACACCAATCAGCATGTGGGATACCCCATGGACAAACGCTAAACAGATGGCAGAAATTATAGAAAGAGAACAGCCAAATTTTTTGCCGAATTGCTTGCTATCAAATGAGTTTCAGGTATATTTTTCTGGAAAAGCTAATTTTTTCAGAAATATTTACCGATATAGATAATATGAGCAGCAATTATCAATTAAACACCATCGACAAAAAAATCCTGCGTGAACTGCAGAAGGACGGACGCATTACCTTCTCAGAGTTGGCAAAGCGGGTAGGCCTATCCACCAGCCCCTGTCTGGAACGGGTCAGGCGCATGGAGCGTGATGGGGTCATTAACGGCTATACCACTTTACTCAATCCGCATTTTCTCGATGCTGACCTGATCGTCTTTGTGCAAATTCGTTTGACCCGCACATCCCAGGATATTTTTGAACGCTTCAAAAAAGCCGCAACCAAGCTGGAGGAAGTGCAGGAGTGCTATCTGATTTCTGGCAACTTCGACTATCTCATCAAGGCGCGGGTATCAGACATGGATTCCTATCGTAAATTTTTAGGAACCACCCTCTTAACTCTCCCCGATGTTCAGGAAAGTACCAGTTATGTTGTGATGGAATTGGTTAAGGAGACCTTAGCGCTGCCGGTTCCGAGATAAACCGGAAGCGAAGAAAGCGCGCCCAAAAACAATCCGCCTCAGTTTTGCGCCCCATACACATCTTCCATGCGGGCTGCCCGCAGCATATTGGTTAATGCGTAGTTACCTTCATGACAGGCAAACTCGTAAATAGGTGCGCCGAGTTTAGAAAAATGCACGACGGCGGTGATGCGATCGACGAAGGTGGCCGGGTCATCCACCGTGAATTCATACACCATGGCATTTTCCCCTACCCGGGTAAATCGCTCGGTCAGTACCATCTGCTCGGCGCTGCCATAGGCCCGCGCCCGCATGTAAATGCTGGCCATTTTGGGATTGAAGTGACGGGTCTCCACAACCAGTGTATCGCCCTCCCAATGTCCGCGTGAACTCCCGGTCCAGGTTTCTATTCGCTTATCCAAAAACGGCCTGTCATCCAATGGAATAATGCGCGGATCATTTCCTAGTTCGGTATACAACACAACATGATCCTTGGTGATCACGAATTGAACGTTATTGTTGTAGGAATTCGCTTTGATATAAGGGCCGGTAGATTGCGCGAACAACAAACAACGGGAGGCTAATCCAAAATCTTCTGGACGATCACAGGAAACCGCACCAAACGAGATGCGCACTGGCCTGTCAGCAATTACCACCAAACCATCATTACAGGGATTGGAAGGTGGCGGTGAACGTTGCGTAATCACACCGTTTTGCGTGGTGGGGATGCGCCCATCACTGGGATAGACGATCATCGAAGTGCGCGGATTGGGAAAGGGTTCGTCGTAGTAAGACCAAAATGTGTTGTAGGCTCCGGTGTCATCAGTCGGCACCTCCAGAATGCGCTGAGACACATTGCTCTCTCGCTGGACCCTTCTATCTTCACTGGAATCCAGCCGACTGAATTTCTCTTCCAGTTCCTCGGCATTAAGATACTCTCTCTCACCGAAGGCACGAGGTCGCTCGAAAGGAGTGGAATCGTTGAAATTCCAGATACCGTTCAGGTCTGGATAACCATGCTCGGTACGAGGCACGACATAAGTTGAACTTGTCTCTTGTGCTTGAGCGGCGCAGAACTGCCCGAGACAAATCAGGCAGAGCACTAGATATCTCAGTCCTCGATTCGACGCTCTATGCACTTTGTAGAATGGGGCGCTGTTGCAGAAAATCAGTGATCTGCTCGTAAGCCAGTCCAAATTCCAGCACCCGTTGGTCGTCTCCAAACTTGCCCATGACCTGCATCCCCATGGGTCGTCCCTGAGCATCAAAACCGACCGGCACATTGATAATGGGTAGCCCTCCGAGACTGCCAAGTATCACTACTTCCATCCAGCGATGGTAAGTATCCATCGGCCGACCGTTTATCTCAGTTGGCCAGTGCTGCTCTTTCGGATAAGGAAAGACCTGGGCGGTGGGCAACACCAGAAAATCATACTGGTCGAACAAGCGATCCAGTTCCCGGTACCAGGCACCGCGAATGCGTCTGGCATTTGATTCGTCGCCGTCAGTTAATATCAATGACTGTTCAACTTCCCATACCAACTCCGGCTTCATCAAGGGTCGCATCTCTGGCTGATCATAGTAACGGCGTGAGCTGCGCCCCCTCCCACGATGGCGCAAAGTAGTCCAACATTCCCAGAGATCGGTTAAAGTGAACAAGGGCAAAGTGGCTTCGACAGACGCACCGGCTTCAGCCACTCTTTGCAAACTTGACTCACATAATTCTGTTACACCTGGCTCCATTGCAAGATAGCCACCCAAATTACCGAACCAGGCTATCTTCACACTACTGAGGTCCAGTGGATTAAAGTCTCTGGCCACGCGCATGGAAGCAATCGTGTCCAAAAGGGCAATGGTGTCCATGGTATTTCTACCCATGGGCCCGGAAGTGGAGAGTGCCCGGGGCTCGGAATCGGCACCGCTCATCACATTAACGCTGGGCCGGTAGCCGATAACATTGTTAAAGGCACCAGGATTACGCAGCGAACCCATCATGTCACTGCCATCGGCTACTGGCAGCATATGCGTGCCCAGCCCGCTCGCTGCTCCGCCACTGCTTCCCCCTGAAGTGAGGTCTGGATTCCAGGCACTGCCGGTGGCACCGAACACTGGATTGTAAGATTGGGAACCCAGGCCAAATTCTGGGGTGTTGGTTTTTCCAATAAAGATGGCGCCAGCACCGCGCATGCGAGAGACGATCGCATCGTCTCGTTCGGCCACACGATCTGCGAACATCGGGGATCCACTGGTAAAGCGCAGCCCGGCAACAGCTCTCAAGTCCTTGACTGCATGGGGAAAGCCATGCATCCAGCCTTTATCAGCGCCCCGAGCCAGGTCTTCATCCGCCAACAGGGCCTGCCGCAATAGCGACTCTTCATCGGGCATGCTGACAATGGCGTTATACACAGGATTGTGACGTGCAATATGGGCCAGGTACGCCTGCATAACTTCATTGCAGCTTACTTGTTTGGCGTGAATGGCACGCGACAATGTCAGACCGTCCATATTAACAATGTCACCCGGCATGCTGGCTGCGAAAGCAGACTCAGTGAGTGCAAACGGAGTTGCAACGGCTGCGCCGAAGCGAAGACTATGGCTTAGAAATTGACGTCTTTTCATGACGACTCCTGAAATTTTTGTTCTCTTTTGTTTTTCTGTTGGTCCTGGAAGTTGCCTTTCTCATTTTGAGCCAGCTTACTCACGACTCTCGCTTTGGACTCTTGCCACTCTATCTCAATTACCCCATCTCAATTATCCCAATTCGTTGGTTTTTATTGGGCTTTCCCTTTGAGTTTCAGAAGAATCGATTATTGACCAACTAGACACAAAGGCCAAGCTTGCCTATGCTGCGGAAGACTGAAAACACTAAGGGTTTTGACATGTTCAGATCATCCAGCGTTCTTGGAATCTCTCTTCTTGCTTCATTAGTCAGCACCTGCGTGACGACTTCCTATGCCCAAACTACGGTTGATGAAGACACCATTAGAGAATTAGTCGATCGACTGGATCTGGAAAGCTACAAAGCCACCATCAAGGGGCTCACCCAATTCGGCGATCGGCGCCAGGGCACAACACGCAATCGCATGGCGGTGGACTGGATTGAGGAACAATTGCAATCCTATGGCTGCCCCACCGGGCGCATCGACTACGTGTTTGATCCGGAACCACGCCCTCCTCGCACTCGCATTCCCCAATCTGATTTGAACGTGGAGCGCTACACTCGCACCGGCGGCAGAATCGGCCGCAATGGCAGCGGACCGGGCGGCTCGTCAATCTATGGCTACCGCGTACGGACTGGCGTCAATCGCGATCTGGAAGCGCAACCGGACCAGCGCATTCGCGATCTGAATCGGGAAGAACCAGTGAACGGACCACGCTCGGAAGTTTTTTGCACCAAGGTAGGCACCACCCGACCGGATCAGATGTACATCATTGGCGCACACATGGATGGCCATGGCGTTAATGAGGCTGTTAATGACAATGGCTCAGGGACGGCAATCGTTATGGAGTTAGCCCGTGTCTTTAGCTCTCCCGATGTAGAAACCGATATCAGCATTCGATTCGCCTTATGGAACAACGAAGAGACTGGTTTAAATGGCGCACGCGCCTATTTCGATCAACGTCGTGAACTACAAGGCATCGAAAGTCCGGCCGGGTCCGGCGAGTACCCGGAGCCGGTTTGGCTGGGCATGATTCAACATGACATGATGTTATGGGATCACGGCGCACCGAATGCCGAGGGAGTAGTGAGCAGAGACCAGCGCAGAGAAGCTGATGTGAACATTGAATTTCAGTCCGTGTCCGCACTGGTTGACGAGTCCATGCGCCTGGCTTTCTTCTTCAAGGCGGCTGCTGACAATTACACCACTGACTACCCTGCTACTGTTGGCCCCCACATGACGAACACCGATTCCAGCGTGTTCATGAATACTGTGCCGTCCATCAGCTTACGTGAAAACGAGCGCGGTGCGCACACCGGCGCAGGCTGGAATCCTACCTGGCATACGCCACTTGATGTGTGGACTACCTTTACCGATGATGATTTTCGGCTGGGCCTCAA
>JAKSCP010000489.1 GCA_022360535.1 Pseudomonadales bacterium
CAGCTCATCGAGGGCCCCAACCCTTCTTATCAGGTGCGTGGAATTGCCCGCATTAATGCCCTACTGGTTACGGCGCCCGCATCGCGCGGATTCGAAGAGATCTCGCGTTGGGTGCAGATACTCGATGCTGACAGCCAGGAACAGGTTGAGCAGCTTTTCATGTATCGCGTAAAAAATCTGGTGGCGCTGGATTTGGCGGAAACCTTGTCCGAGGTGTTTGAAGAAGACCAAGACGAGGGGGCGTTTTTTGTAAGTGACGACGGTACAACATTGGAAGGTCGACGTCTGTTTCCAGAAACCGGCGAAGACGATGAACCGGTACTTTTAGATATCGATACACTGAGAGAAGGTGATGCACCGGCCGAGGCTCCAGAGGGTGACGGTCCCGTGTCAGCTAATCTGAGAGTGAAAATCGTGGCTGACGAAGCAACCAATAGTTTATTGATTCGCAGCACGGCCAGAGACTATCGTCAACTGCTAACCACCATCAGTCAGCTGGATGTGGTGCCATTGCAGGTGATGGTAAACGCGGTGATCGCGCAGATTACACTAAACGATGAAACCAAGTTTGGCGTGGACTGGAGTCGTATTGCGGCAGACGCAGCTTTGGCTCCTATCTCCACCAGCACAACTACCGAATTCGCACCCAGTTTGGGTGGCCTGATGTTTTCCAAAGGCTTTCTCGATGGTTCGGCCAGAGTGGAAGCAACCCTGGAGGCAATCGCTGTTAACAATGATGTGAGATTGTTAGCCAGGCCTTCATTGACCGTGAGCAATAATCAGGAAGGTGAAATTCAAATTGGTGCTGAAGTACCAGTAGAAGCCGGTGAAGCACTGGGCGCTGGTGGTGTATCCACAACCAATATCCAGTACCGCCCTACCGGTATTGAGCTCTATATTACGCCACAAATTAACGAAGATGGGGTGGTTAATCTCATCATTCGTCAGGTGTTGTCGTCAGTGGATAGCAGTTCGGCTGGTGTTAACAACAATCCAGTGTTTAACAATCAGGAGATAAGCACGACAGTTGTGGTGCGTAATGGCGAGAATATCGTGCTTGGTGGTTTGATCCAGAATGATTTGGAAAATCTCAATACCGGTGTACCAGGATTAAATCGAATCCCGGTGCTCGGTAACCTGTTTTCCTATCAACAGCAGAATCTGGAGCGGCGTGAGCTGTTCATCGTATTGAGACCGGAGATCATCAATCTCAATGATGAAGCAGGTGTACAATATGCCAATATTTTGGATCGTTTCGAACTGGCGTCGGAATTGTTTGAGGATCTCAATATCTAAATCCTGGCCAGCGACGGTAGCAGCGAATTAGGAATAACCCATGAATACACATTTCACTTCCCATCAAAGCAGCAAGCATTCCGGATTCACCCTGATTGAAATCCTGGTGGTGATGGCAATTATCGGCATGCTTGCCATCATGGTGGCACCGAATATCTTTAACCAACAAGCTGGCGCGCAGCGGGATGCTGCACTGTCGCAGATATCTTCCCTGGAAGCGGCTCTCGATGCCTATCGGTTGGATGTGGGTGAGTACCCGGATTCATTGGAAGGGCTGGTGGAAAACGACTCTGGCCGGGCTTCCTGGAATGGCCCCTATCTGCGCCGGGAAGTTCCGCAGGATCCCTGGGGTAATGACTACATCTATGAAGCCGATGGACGCAGCTTCACGTTGGTCTCCTATGGACCCGATGGTGAGCGAGGCGGCGAAGGTGATGACGCCGATATCGGGCTCTAGCGCTCAAATCTCAACGCTCCCCTCCACTGGACTTGGCTTCACTCTGCTGGAGCTATTGTTAGTGCTGAGTATTATCGGCTTGGCCAGCGCCTTTATCTTTCCCAATGTGGGTAATCTGGATGCTCGCTCCTTTAATGTTCAGGTGCGTGAGGCAAACACCTTGCTCAACTACGCACGCCGGGATGCGGTCGTGCGCGGACAACCCAGCACAGTACGACTAATTGCCGGTGAAGCATCTGAGGACGAAATGGAATCGGAAACTGCCAACCTGGTTGCGAGTTGGGAAAGCGAAGAAATCCGATTGCAGTTTCTCGACAGCACTGAACAGATCACAGAAATCGAAGACAGCATCGATATCACTTTTTTCCCCGAGGGTGGCAGCACTGGCGGTACCCTGATGCTTGCCTACCAATCGCAACAAGCACGTATTCTCATCGATCCGTTTACCGGCCGTATTAGCAATGAAAGTAACGAAGACGATGACTAGTAGAGTGCAAAAGCCAATGCAATCCGGATTTACCCTGTTAGAAGTAATGGTGGCACTGGCCATTACTGGTTTCGTTTTAGGCAGCCTGTTTTCGCTGGTTGGCGGTAGCAAGCAACTAACCTGGCGTTCAGAGGACAGCCTGCTTCGAGCCACAGAGCTGCGAGCAGTCACTAATTTCGCATTGTTACAAAACGAATTTAATGAAGTTGAGCCCATTCTGGAATCGCAGAACTACCGCATCATTGCGAATCAAGAACTGGAAGACCCTGAGCGCAAGACCCAACCGACTCTCCACGCACTGCAAGCCTTCGAAGTCCTGCATGAAGACAGAGAAGATTCAGTAATAGGGACGCGCTGGATCCAGAGGGATCTTCCGCGATGAGTATCCGTAAACTTCCTGATACGCGATGCCGGAAAGGCTTCACACTCATTGAAGTCATGCTGGCCCTGTCGCTCACCGCGATGTTACTCGGGCTATTGAGTACTGGTGTGTTTGTGGTAGCAGATGACTGGAATCGAAACACCGACATATTCGATCAATCCCTGGATGAATCCCTGGCCATCTTGCAAATCGATCGCGCGCTACATGGTGCTTTCCCCCATAGCTTCACCAATCGTGAACTCCTGTCGCGACAGATTTATTTTACCGGAACTGATGACTTCATCAGCTGGGTAACCACCGCCTCTCCCCAGCGTCGGCCCGGGCTTACCGCCTGGGAAATGTTTGCAGTGCGGGATGAAGGTGTGTATCTGAAGACGGTGCCGGCATTCAGTGATGACCCTAGCCTGCGCCTGGAGCAAGCTGAAGCGACCTTAATCTTGCCCGGTCACGACATAGAGTTAAGTTATCTCTATGAGGACCTGGATGAGTCATTAATCTGGACGCAAGAATGGGAAGGTGAAGAACGCCTGAGTCTACCTCTCGCGATCCATGTACGATTCATACCCGATGAAGATCAGTCAGCAGGCAGCGTTGACAAAGAAGTGCTGGCCCGGGTTCGCAACAATATTCATCGCAGCATCCGTCCCAACCTTAATGAATAAGCGGGAAACTGTAATCGTGACTAAACAAAAGGGGTCAGTTCTAATCATTGTTTTGTGGACGGCAGTGCTATTGACTGTTTTGGTCACGGCGATGGCCGGAAAAGTCAGGCTGTCCGCGCAGACGGTCAGGCACAACCAGGAGGCAAGTGACGGTTGGGCAGAGCTGATGGGCGCTATCAGTCACGCCGAGATGGAGCTCATGCTGGAGCTTATGTCGCAACCGGTGGATTTTCAGCCAGAACTCACCGAAGAAGGTGAAGTAAGGAGGACCGAATACCGATTTAATGGCCAGCCGCTCGATTTACACTATCCGAAGTCTGAAGATATCGTGGTCCGTATCTACGACCACAGTGGCAAAATCAATCTTAATCGTATACCCCGGCGCAACATGCAGATGCTGATTGAGAAACGTTTGGGAGGACTGGATGCTGATCCTGAGCAGGTGCAAGACCTGTTGGCAGCCTGGACCGACTGGACTGATTTAAACGATCTGGAAGGGCTCAATGGAGCCGAGGAAGAGTACTACCAGAGCCTCGATCAACCCTACTCTCCCCGTAACAATCCGGAGTTGGATACAGTGGAAGAGATTCTGCATATCCGCGGCTTTGCTGAGTTATTTGAAGGGGTTAATCTGGATGCTGCTTTCACCATCTATGGTAACGACCGAACAGTGAATCTTAATCTGGCTACAAGAGAGGCTATGGAGCTACTTCCTGGATTGGATGAAGAGCTGATTGAAAATGTAATCGCCTTTCGCCAGCTGGAGGACATTAGCAATCGTACCGAAGTGGCAGAGATCATTCCGTTTGAAAACTTACAGGAACTCTCAGCCTGGATCGGCAACAATACCTCCCAGATATATTCAATCTTTGCCTACCCTAAAGCCGAAATGGATGAAGAAACGCTGCAGCGAATGGAAGACCAGCACGATTTTGTGAATCCGGACCCTGTCACCCAGGCTTACATGGAAATCGTGGAAGTGCGCAGCTATAACAATTTACCCAGGGTTTACAAAATCGACCCCTATGGCCTGTTACCGGATACTGCGCCAGCGCGCCTATTGCCCGAAGACTACCTGTTTCCCTACTAGACTTGTTTTCGGGTGACCGACCAATCAGAGTCCATGATGATGGGCCCTACGCCCTTGTTTGGCTTGATGCTGAGTTGTTTGCTGAACTTGGTTTCATACCAGAGCAAACCGCTCTTATCGGCTAGTCCACCAAGTACATAGTACTCACCTACTCGCATGGCAAAGTGATGTACTGTCAGGGATACAGTAAAGATATCGCCTTTGTGAAAAGGTCCTTTCTCCACGTTGTCTATCTCTGTTGTTAGAAAAGAGGCATGTGGTTCTTCAGATGATTTCATGAAGGCGAATCCGAAGTTACCTTCGATGCCGTCTTTGAGGACTTCGACTTCCATTTCCATGGTGACGCTGGTCAAGGGTTCCAGTTCGTCAATGAGGTTGCCGTCACTGTCTTTGACTGACAGAGAATTGATGCGGCAGTCCTGCACGGCAGGTTCTGAGTCGTCGGCTGAATCCTGTTTCTGCTCTTCCAACTCTTCAGGGATGTCTTCGCGAATGCTGTTGTAAGATTTCTTGCTGTTGCAGAAGTCTTCATAGTGTCCAACGACTTTGTCACTGTCTCCTATCTCTCGAATCTTGCCCTTGTCTATCCAGATGGCCGTGTCGCATAACTCCTGAATATGGAACATAGAGTGGCTACAGAACACCATCGTCTTCTGTTCTGCGCGAAACTGGTTCATGCGCTCAACACATTTCCTTTGGAAGGCCATGTCTCCGACTGAGAGTGCCTCGTCTATCACCAGGATATCGGGGCGCACCATGGTGGCAATAGAAAAGGCCAGGCGCACAAACATTCCCGAAGAATAGGTTTTAACCGGACGATCGATGAAATAGTCCAGCTCGGAGAATTCGATGATGTCATTCTCCAGCTCGGCGATATTTTCATCAGGCACACCCAACAGCGAAGCGTTGAGATAAATATTGCGACGGCCAGTGAACTCGGGATGGAAGCCGGCACCCAGTTCCAGTAAGGCCGCGACCTGTCCCTGAATCGCTATATCGCCGCTGGTAGGTTGCAGGGTCCCTACCAACAGCTTCAGCAAGGTGGATTTGCCTGCACCGTTCACACCAATAATGCCCAGGCTCTTGCCATCAGGAACAGCGAACGAAATATCACTCAGCACATGATAGATCCTGTGCCTGGGTTTTCTCAGTAGAATTTCCCACAGGCGATCCTGTGGCCGATCGTAAATCTTGAAGTCTTTGTGCAGATTATTAACTGTGATACGTGGCACTGGTTTATCTCAACTCTTAAAGCACATCGCCAAAGGCATGGCGAATACGCATGAACAACCAGCCACCAAAGAAGTAGCTAAACAAAGACACCGGAATAACTATCTGCAGATTGATCGGTGAAATCTCTCCCAACAACACTATCTCCCGATAGAGATTGACGAAGCTATGCATCGGGTTTAACAGAAACCACTGCCTGGTGGCTTCATCCTGGATCATGGTGATGGGATAGATAATGGG
>JAKSCP010000408.1 GCA_022360535.1 Pseudomonadales bacterium
GCCTGCAATTGATTCGCCTTGATAATAACGAAGGGTTGGCCCGTGCGTTGAATATCGGCATCCAGCATGCGCGAGACGCCGGCCACGATTTCATCTTCCTGTTCGATCAGGACAGCAGTCTCTGCGATCTTTTTGTCGAGCGCATGATCGGCGCCTATCACGACGCCGATCAGTTTTCCAAGAAGGGCATCGCCGCCGTGGGCCCTCGCATCATAAATCCGCAGACCATGCGGCAGACCCCGTTTAAACTGTTCAATCGTCTGTTGTTGCGAACGGACCGCCGCTTCGCCGGCACCCGGACCCATTTCGTGGCCGACTTCCTCATTACTTCCGGCACCCTGATCATTCTCAAGCATGTGGAAGAAATAGGCGCCATGAAGGAGAGTTATTTTATCGATAATGTGGATCTTGAATGGTGCTTCCGCGCCAAGTCCATGGGTTTCGACCTGATAGGCACCGACGATGCCGTGCTCTATCATCTTATCGGGGAACGCAGCCACAACCCACTGGTACGTGCCGGTATAATGGCGCAGCATAATCCCTCCCGCACCTACTACTCCAGCCGCAATCGCGCTCATCTTTACTCGGTGCGCTATTCACCCCTGGGCTGGAAGTTGCGAGACATGTTTCGTTTTGCACTGAAGGCGAGTTGGTTGATTTTGTCTTCTACCGAACGCAAGGCATACTGGAAGAATATTCGCAGCGGCATTCGGGACGCCAAATCCTTGGGATAGGTCCCGTAACGTAAGTTATGAGAACACCGAAACTAGCTATCCTGCTTTCTACCTATAACGGTGAGAAGTACCTCACCGCCCAGCTCGACTCCCTGTTCGATCAGACAATGCAGGAATTTGTACTGGTGGTGCGGGATGACGGTTCCAGCGACGGCACGACTGCTATCCTGGACGAGTACTGCAAACGCTACCCCGAAAGAATTCACCTGGCGCCCGGTGGTGACACCAATCTTGGCGCCAGCGGCAGCTTTTCCTGTCTAATGGAATATGTACTCCAACACAAAGAGGAACTGTGCCTTGAAAACTCCTATATGATGTTCTGTGACCAGGATGATGTCTGGCAGAACAACAAACTGGAACTGCAATGGCAGGCCATGAAGGAATGCGAGAAACAGTTCCAGGGAAAGCCGATATTGGTTCACAGCGATCTAGCCGTGGTATCGGAAGACGGCGAATTAATCGCGGAGTCTATGGCGCACTACCAGGGCCTGGAACTGGAGCGCAGCAGTTTTCATAACATGGCAGTAAGTAATCTCGTTACCGGCTGTACGGCATTTGCTAACGAAGAGCTGGTCCGTGCCGCCCTGCCAATTTCCAGGGATGCCATGATGCATGACTGGTGGCTGGCCCTGGTCGCCGCGGCATTTGGATACGTGTATTTCATCCCTCAGCGTCTGGTGGATTACCGTCAACACGGTGAAAACGTCGTAGGCGCGAAACAGCGAACTGATCGCGATCTGCGCAAGTCTTCAGTCTGGAAGCGGTTGATATCGGCGAAGCCGGTGAAGCATTTTAGTGACGTTGCTCGTCAGGCCCGTGCTTTCCGAAAACGTTTTGCTGAACAGCTCGGACTCATCGACAGCATCAAGCTGCGTATTATCGGGCGCCTCGATGTGCAGGTGGGGTTGTTGCAACGATTATTCTTTCGACTCGCGCGCAGGTTCTGATCAGTTTGAGTTGATCGCGACAGGCGCCTGTTTTTGAGTCTCGTCGCGAAGTTGGCGAATTTCGTTAAGCCGGGCGATTACGCGTTCACCGACTGCATTAGGTGAAAAGCTTTCACTGATCGTCTGCTTTGCCGCTTTCCCTATCCGATTCCCTAAAGTGGGATCCGCCGCGATCTGTCTCATGAATTCGCTGGCTTGCCTAACATCAGCCTCGGCCCAGCGTTGGCCCGCCAGATAAGGCCCATGATCTTCCTCCAGTGTTACAAGCTCATAGTCTACGGGGAAGCAGTTATCTTGCGTCATGTAGTCGGTGTTTCCCGACCAGTTAGTCAGGATACATGGCTTGCCCAGGCACATGACCTCCGCGGGGCCCAGCCCGAATCCTTCAGAGCGATGCAGTGACACGAAGCAATCCGCAATAGTAAGCAGGGAATTAATCTCATCGCGATCGTATGAGTCTTCCAGTAACAGGACATTTTTTCGACCGCTTACTTTTTCTTTTAATGTTTCCATATCGTCTGTGGAACTATTGTTTACTTTCAATACCAGAATCACATCAGAATCATCTGGATCAAATACCTGCAAGAACGCCTCAACTGCCGCATCTGGGTTCTTGCGGGCCGCAATGCTGCGCGTGTCATACATTGCCAGGAACACAAATCCGTGCTCAGGGATATTGAAATAGCTGCGCGGATGCAGGAACGAAGGCCTCAGATCCACATTGTGCGGAATGGTTACCACAGGTTGGCTGACTTTGGCTGATACGGCCGCGTTAACGAATTCTGAGGGTACCCAGATCTCATCGATGTAATCCAGTGTCAAAAGCCACTCGTCGGGCAACTCCTCAAGCTCCCAGGCCCAGTAGGCGATATTGTATTTGCCTTCGAAAAAATGATCCGGAAGTTCTTCTCTCACCAGTGATAGAAAGTCTGCATTTATATGAATGAGATTTACATCGTACGGTGTCGAGAGAATTTCCTTGTGTCTCCAGGACATATTGGTCATCCGGGAGGGGTTTCCCTGTTCGAAGTTGACAATGCCGAAATCAATGCCGGCCGAATGCAAGGCACGAGCGTCAGAACGGATAGCTTCACCCAAGCCCATGTCAGCCCTTATGTAGCCGATCAAGTTAACCCCAGGTTTATGTTCGGACGTTTGATCCACGCCACTCTGCGGACGAATATCAGCTAACTTGTCCAGCAGGATATCTTCGGCGACATCAAATTCCTGGCTGCAATCCACCTTCTTGGTGTCCAAATTAGGATTGTAGAAAGTATCTCCTTTATTGAATTGATCTCCCCAGCGCGACCACATGGCGAGTTCATTCTCCTTAGGCGTATTGGACTCACGACTGATGCTTTCGTGATGAATGAGAGTTGTCCTTGGCGTCCATATATTTCGAAAGCCGTTCTCTATCAATCTCAAGCACAAATCAATGTCATTACCGACGATCGAAAGCTCCTCATCAAATCCTTTCAGGTCTTCGAATTTTTCCTTGCTCACCATAAGGCAGGCGCCCGTGTTTGCAGAGACCTCACGCACACATTGGTCCAATCTTCTGTATATCGAACTCCCCATGGGCATCTTATGAAAAATATGCAGGCAGCCTCCGCCATAGTTAACCAGTACTACGCCCGCATGTTGAAGATGACCGTTGTTGTAAAGCAGCCTGCAGCCTACGGCGCCAACATCTGCCTTTCTTGCCTGCCGTACCATTTCCTGCAGCCAGTCTTCCTGAATAATTTCGATGTCATCATTGAGGAAAAGCAGGAGTGATCCGTTCGCAGCCGCTGCTCCCACGTTATTAAGCTTTGCCCAATTAAACTCTTCGTCGCATTCGATAATTTTTATGTTCTTCTGCTTAAGGTATTCAATCCCTTCCGGGTTCTTCCCGCGGCTGTTGTCCAACACAATGATTTCGTAGTTGGGATAAGTAGTGACATTGTTCAAGGATTCCATACAGGGCTTGAGCAGCTTTAGTTTTCCTGTCGTAGGCATGATGATGGAAACCAGAGGCAGCTCTGCAGGATCATTGGGCAGGCCCCATGTCACGGAGCGGGAGGTGTCGGAAACCGACAGGGTGGCATCCGGATAGTAGTCCTGAAGGAAGTTTCTGATGAGCCCCGCCTCAGTCGAGCGCTCTGCTGCTCTCTCCGGGTCGGAAGCTGGAGGCTGTGACCACAACACGCTGGGAATGCGCTCTACTCCTGAGATATCTCTGGTCAATTCCAACAGCGCACGGTATTTCCATCCCGAGTCTGCGGGTAGCTTTTCCAGACAGGCTTTTAGGTATGTGGTGCTGATCAAGAAAGTGGAACCGATGTAATTGCGGGAGATGAGATGCTCCGGCGACCAGCCAAAGGTAAACTCGGGATCTCCGAAACTGCCATCGTCGAATTCTGTATCGTGATCCGAATAGACCAGGTCTGCTTCGGCGCGGTTCGCTGCAACCAGAAGCTGCAACAGCGCGGACGGTGTCAGCACAGTTCCTTCCCATAAGCTTAATACCCAGGATCCTCTTTCTATAGCGAAACCCAGGGCTTCCTTGAATTCTCCTTCGCCGAACACTTCGGCAATCCAGTCCTGTTCTTTCAGCGAGGTTACCAATTCGGAATGGGTCGAAGGATTTATCCCCACTACCACAATTTCGAACTCGCGATGGTATTGTTCTTTTAGACTTTTTAGGCTGTGCTCCAGCCGCTCGATATTTTCTCTAAACTCCAAAACTATGACTGTAGGCTGGGCTTCGTATTTAGCTAATTCGTTCTTGTCCTTCACCAGGCTGTCTGTGTACTCATCAGTCCGGTACCGGCGCCAGGCGTTATATATTTCCTCCGGCTTATAAACAAAGAATTCCGCATCGGCGTGATTCTCTGCGCCTCTGTCATTCTGTGCTGACAGGCTTACCCTGTGCTTGCCACTTTGCAGATGTGGTAGTGGTATCCTCTCAACAAACCCGGAATCTTTTGCCTGATCCATCCCCTTATAGAGATTTAGCACGTCGCGTCTGTATATGTGAGGGGCAAAATCGCTGTATTCGAGATCATCGATCGTGACTCTAATGCGAACGCTTCCTTTGTCCGAAAATGACCAGCCTCGAATTAACAGCTCTTCGGAAAATAACCTGTGTGCATTGGAAGGCGAATCAATATTGCAGAATACGACCCCGTCACCGGCAGCAACACTTGAATCTGATTTGATATCTATTAGCTTCTCGTGCAATGCAGGATTGTTCAGGACCTGACGTACAAAGAAGGGTTTTACAGGTTGCCAAAGGTAGGTACTGGCAATTCGTTTCAAGAATCTTAGTGGTCGTGTGACTTTCCATGAGAAAGAGTTGAGAATCACTTTAACTTCGCGATCTAACTCTTCATGCATTCGATTCAGCCGCTGGTGGGCTGCCTGAAGTTCTTGCAGTTGTTCAACGCTCGCATCCAGTCGTTGATTGAGGCCGTGCAGCGATTCGTTCAGTTTTGCCACCATCAGTCTCTTCTGGTGGAGGGATTTTTCTTTGTCCTGAAGTGATTCGTTTAGCCGGTCTATGATCGCTTCCCGATTGGCGATTTCCTGAACAAACTTCTCAATATCGCCTGTTCTGTCTGCCGATCCCAGCATGCGGTTGATGTCAC